>NZ_LZJJ01000488.1:0-26130 GCF_001667625.1 Mycobacterium sp. E1715 | reverse complement strand
ACCCGTTCACCACGCTGGTGCCCAACCTCGGTGTGGTGTCGGCGGGCGAGCACACGTTCACCGTCGCCGATGTGCCGGGCCTGATTCCCGGCGCGTCGCAGGGCCGCGGCCTGGGCCTGGATTTCCTTCGGCACATCGAGCGCTGCGCCGTTCTGGTGCACGTCGTCGACTGCGCCACCGCGGAGCCCGGCCGCGACCCGATCTCCGACATCGACGCCCTGGAAGCCGAACTCGCCGCGTACAAGCCGACCCTGCAAGGGGATACGACGCTGGGTGACCTCGCCGAGCGGCCACGGGCGGTGGTGCTCAACAAGATCGACGTGCCCGAGGCGCGCGAGCTCGCCGAGTTCGTCCGCGATGAGATCGCCGAGCGCGGCTGGCCCGTCTTCCTGGTGTCGACGGTCTCCCGGGAAGGCCTGCAGCCGTTGATATTCGGGCTCTGGCGGATCATCTCGGAGTACAACGAGGCCCAGCCGGAGATCGTGCCGCGCCGGCCGGTCATCCGTCCGGTTCCGGTGGACGACAGCGGCTTCTCCGTCGAGCCGGACGGCGAGGGCGGCTTCGTGGTCACCGGTGCCCGGCCCCAGCGCTGGGTCCGGCAGACCAACTTCGACAACGACGAAGCCGTCGGCTATCTGGCCGACCGCCTGGCCCGGCTGGGTGTCGAGGAGGAACTGCTGCGGCTGGGCGCGCAACCCGGGTGCGCCGTGACCATCGGGGACATGACGTTCGACTGGGAGCCGCAAACGCCTGCGGGACAACACGTCGCGATGTCGGGGCGGGGCACCGATGTGCGGCTGGAACGCAGCGAGCGCACGGGCGCCTCGGAGCGCAAGGCGGCCCGGCGGCAGCGTCGCGAGCGCGGTGACGAGTCGTGACCGCCGGTGACGACGCAGAGCGAAGCGATGAGGCGGGGTGCACCGTGACAGCTCAGCGTGAGGCCATCCGGACCGCGCGCAGCCTGGTGGTCAAGGTCGGGACCAACGCGCTGACCACCGAGTCCGGCGTGTTCGACGCCGGCCGGCTGGCCGGGCTGGCCGACGCCATCGAGTCGCGCATGAAGGCGGGCACCGACGTCGTCATCGTCTCGTCGGGCGCCATCGCCGCCGGCATCGAACCGCTCGGATTGGCCCGCCGCCCCAAGGATTTGGCGACCAAACAGGCGGCGGCCAGCGTCGGGCAGGTTGCGCTGGTGAACGCGTGGAGCGCGGCGTTCGCGCGCTATGGCCGCACGGTGGGACAGGTGCTGCTGACCGCTCACGACATCTCGATGCGGGCCCAGCACACCAACGCCCAGCGCACCCTGGACCGGTTGCGCGCCCTGCACGCGGTGGCCATCGTCAACGAGAACGACACGGTGGCCACCAACGAGATCCGGTTCGGCGACAACGATCGGCTGTCGGCGCTGGTGGCCCACCTCGTCGGTGCCGAAGCCCTGGTGCTGCTCTCCGACATCGACGGCCTCTACGACTCCGATCCCCGAAAAATCAAGGGTGCCAGGTTCATCGGGGAAGTCTCCGGGGCGGCGGATTTGTCCGGTGTGGTCGCCGGCCCGGGCAGCGACCTCGGGACCGGAGGAATGGTGTCGAAGATGTCCTCGGCATTGCTGGCCGCCGACGCCGGGGTGCCGGTCCTGCTGGCCGCGGCGTCCGACGCCGCCTCCGCGCTCACCGACGCATCGGTCGGCACGGTCTTCGCCGCACGGCCGGCCCGGATGTCGGCTCGCCGGTTCTGGGTGCGGTATGCCGCCGAGGCGGCCGGCGCGCTGATCCTCGACGACGGCGCGGTGCGCGCGGTGGTGGACCAGCGTCGGTCGCTGTTGGCCGCCGGCATCACCGCCGTGTCGGGCCGGTTCTACGCCGGGGACGTCGTCGAATTGCGCGGCCCGGACACGGCCATGGTGGCCCGGGGTGTGGTGGCCTACGACGCCACCGAACTGGCGACCATGATCGGCCGGTCGACCTCAGAGCTGCCGGGCGAACTCCGCCGGCCCGCGGTGCACGCCGATGACCTCGTGGCCGTATAGGGCGGCTAGCTGAACGGGTTGCTGTTGTCCTGCCAGGCGGCCGATTCGGGCCGCGGCCCGAACCGGCGGGCGTAGTCCTCGTGCATCTTGGCCTGCTTCTTGTTCTTGATCACATCGACCAGGTTCGGGTCGAGCCCGTGCTGCGCCAGCCGGTGCCGGCGCCAAACCTTGTTCAGCGCAAGCGAGATCAGCAGGGCCCAGATGTAGAGCGGCGCCGTCATCTCAGAGTGCACATACAGCGACGCGGGCAGCAGCCAGAACGGTGCGAGAACGAACAGCGGCGGGATGGCCCACCGAATCATGTGCCTGCGCACGGCTCCCGGGCCGGCCAGGTCGTTGGCCACCCAGGTGCGCATCGAGCTGGGTAGGCATCGACCGTACGAGTAGGTGATGCGTTGCCAGACGTTCGGTTTGGTGTCGGTCATGGTGGCTCCTAGTGCGGACGGGTCAGGACTGTAATGCGCCCGCTGCCAGGGCGGCTGTGTTGATGCGGGTAAGCACTTCGTGCAGGTGCCGAAGTTCGGTGATGTCGACGCCCAGGCGCTCGACCACGGCGGGCGGGATCTTGAGCGCACGGCGACGCAAGGCGGCGCCGCTCTCGGTGAGCTTCACCTCGGTGGAGCGCTCGTCGACCGCGCTTCGGGTACGGGTGATCAGGCCGATCGCTTCCAGGCGCTTGAGCATCGGCGACAGGGTCGCGGAATCCATCTGCAATGTGGTCGCGATGTCCTTGACCGACAGCGGTTTCCGCCGTGCCCCTGCCGCCTTCTGGTGGTCCCAAAGGGTCAGCATCACCAGGTACTGGGGATGGGTCAGCCCCAACGGTTCCAATAGCGGCCGGTAGACCGCCAAAACGGCCCGGTTGGTCACGCTCAGCGCGAAACAGACCTGCTGTTCGAGGGAAAGCGGGTCGATCTCCGGTGCGGCCAGCGATGCCATAATTGCATGGTAGGCGAATAGTTAGGGTATTAACTATATCGCGTTCGTCACACCCCGCGCATCAGCGATCCGAGGTCGGCTTGAGATACAGCGCACCCCAGACGATTTCGGCCAGCGTGGCGGCCAGTTCGGTGTCGTAATCGGCCGGCGAGGTCGGCAGATTCTGTTGGCACGCCCGCTCGACCATCCAAGTCAGCGCGCTGGCGGTGGTGGCCGCGGGCAACTCGGCCCGGATCGAGCCATCGGCCTGGCCGTCTTCGATGACCCGCGTCATCCGCCCGGTGACGGCGGTCAACAGGTTGCGGTAGGTCGCCGCGACCAGCGGGTCGTAGCCGGCCATCTCGTTGAGGGCGACCAGTACCGGTTGGTGTCGCCGATAGCTGGCGATGATGCCGTCCATCGCGGCGCGGACGTCGCCGGGATCGTGCCGACCCGCCACGCTCCACCAGCGGTCGGCGCTGTCCGCGAGGTCGGCGAACACCTGGTTGGCCAGGCGGCGCAGCAGGTGGCCTTTGTCCTCGAAGTAGATGTAGAAGCTCGCGCGCGAGATACCGGCCGCACTCGACAGTCGGTCCACGCTGAGCTCGGTGAAGCTGGCGCCGTCGCGCATCAGTCGCTCGGTGGCGTCCAGCAACCGGCGCTCGATCTGTTCTCGCCGCTGCTGTCGCTCCTGCTCGCGGTTGGCCTGCGGCTTCCGGGTGACCGATGGCATTCCCCCAGCATAGAGCCATCTTGGACAACTTGACTAGACATGATGTCTAGGAATAGTGTCGCTGGAGTCTGTGACCGAGGTCATACGCAACGGAGGATCGCCATGACCGTGATGACCGGAACGTCGGGCAGCGAAAAGCCCGGCCGCCCCTACGACCCCATCGACCTGTCCTCCCGCGCGTTCTGGTCGACGACGGCGGCCGACCGCGAACGATCGTTCGCGGTGCTGCGGGCCGAGCGGCCGGTGAGCTGGCATCCGCCGGTCGAGGACGCGCTGATGCCCGATCCCGCGGATCCGGGCTACTGGGCGGTCACCCGGCGGGCCGACATCGCCACGGTCAGCCGCAACAACGAGGTGTTCCTTTCGGGCCAGGGCGTCATGTTCGAGAACATCCCGGTGGAACTCCTCGAAGCGTCGCAGTCGTTCCTCGCGATGGACCCGCCGCGGCACACGAAGCTGCGCAAGCTGGTCAGCGCCGCGTTCACCCCACGCCAGATCCGGCGCATCGAGGACTCGATCAGGGCGAACGCCAGGGCGATCGTCGAGGAGCTGCGCGCGGCCGGCAGCGGGGCGGACTTCGTCGAGCACTGCGCCAAGCAACTGCCGATCCGCACCTTGTCGGACATGGTGGGGATTCCGGAATCGGAGCGAGAGCGGGTGGCGCACGCCGCGGACGCGCTGGTGTCCTGGGCCGACCCGATCTACCTCGACGGTCGCCACCCCCTGGAGGTTCTGCTCGAAAATCAGGGGTACCTGCACCAGGTCGCCGGCGCGCTGGCGGCCGAGCGCCGCAATCATCCCGGCGACGATCTGTTCAGCGGCCTGGTGAACGCCGAAGTCGACGGCGACCGGCTGACCGACGCGGAGGTGGCGGCCTTCTTCGTGCTGCTTTCCGTGGCCGCCAACGACACCACCCGTCAGACCACCAGCCACGCGATGAAGGCGCTGACCGACTTCGGAGATCAAAGAGCCTGGTTGCTGGAGGATTTCGACAACCGGATAGGAACGGCCGTCGAGGAATTCGTCCGCTGGGCCAGTCCCGTGATGACCTTTCGGCGCACGGCGGCAACGGATTTCGAGCTGTGCGACCAGACGATCCGGGCGGGGGAGAAGGTGGTGATGTTCTATCCGTCCGGCAATTGGGACACCGAGGTGTTCGACCATCCGGAGCGATTGGATCTGAGCCGCAGTCCCAACCCGCACGTCGGGTTCGGCGGGGGCGGGCTGCACTTCTGCCTCGGTGCCCATGTGGCCCGGGCACAGCTGCGGGCCATCTTCGCGGAGCTGCTGCGCCAGCTGCCGGATATCCAGGCGGGCGATCCCGCCTACGTGGCGGGCAATTTCGTCCACGCCATCCGCAGCATGCGGTGCACGTTCTAAAGCATTGCGATCGGCGACAATTCGTCGACGAGCAACGTCAGCAGCTCGGAGCAGCCGCCGTCGACCTTGACGGTGGCCAGGTCGTCCCCGCGGGTAGGACCGCGGTTGACGATGGCGATCGGCGTGCCGAGCGCTGCCGCATGACGCACGAACCGGTAGCCCGAGAACACTGTTAGCGACGAGCCGGCGACCAGCAGCGCGTCGGCTTCTTCCACCAGTGAATAGGCTTGGTCGACAACCGCTTTGGCCACGCTCTCACCGAAGTAGACGATGTCCGGTTTGAGCATGCCGCCGCAGCTCGGGCAGTCGAGGTAGTGGAACGACGTGGTGTCGGCGACGACGGCGTCGGCGTCGGGGGCTACGGCCAGACCGCCGCCCGCTCCGGCGCGTTCGACGAATCCCGGGTTGAGCGATTCGAGCTGATCGGCCAGCGCGGCGCGGCTCATGGTGTAGCCGCAGCCCAGGCAGACCACCCGCGCGTAGGTGCCGTGCAGGTTGACGACGTTGGTGCTGCCGGCCTTGGTGTGCAGCAGGTCGACGTTCTGGGTGATCACCCCGGTCACCACCGAAGCGCGCTCGAGGGCGGCCAACGCCCGGTGCCCGGCGTTGGGCAGCGTGTCGTCCATGTGTCGCCAGCCGACGTGGTTGCGCGCCCAGTAACGCTGCCGGAACGCCGGATCCGAGGTGAACTGGCGGATCGTCATGGGATTGCTGGGCGGCGAATCGGGTCCGCGGTAGTCGGGGATGCCGGAGTCGGTGGACAGGCCGGCGCCGGTCAGCACCGCGATCCGGCGACCGGTCAGCAACGCGACCAGCTCCGGCGATTCGGCGCGGCGGGTGGTCACCTGTTCGAGGGTACGGGGCGTCGAGCTCCGGACGTCTGCCTTCACAAGCGGTCACCGGGCGCAATGTGGTTGATTGTTGCCATGGCCACAGCCGCCGAGCATGCCGCGGGACAGCTCGCTTCGGTGCGTGATGACCCGATGGCGCGGCTCGCGCTGCTGCGGACCCTCTACGAGACACCGGCCGGCTGGGACGAGCGGCGTCTGCCCTACCGGCGCGCGGCGCTCGCGTTCATGCGCTGGGAGTTGCGTCGCGGAGTGCTGAACCCCACTGACGCCGCGGCGCCGGGCAGTCCCTGGTGGCGTGCGATCAACGACCGGCTCTTGCGCGATACCGCCGAAGCGCGCGCCCACGTGCTCGGCCTGGGCGGCCCCACCACCTCGTCGAGCGTCGCCGACTCGGTGACGTTCATCCGCCGGCCGTCGGTGCGAACGTGGTACCGGGCCCACAACGCCATCATCGTCAGGGCCTACCTGGATAACCGTGAGTTGGCCGAGGGCGAGTCGCGCGTCGAACGCTTCTTCATCAACCTGGTGCTGGTGCGGGTCCTCTTCGCGCACGCGTTGGTGGCCGCGCCGCGGTTGGCGCTGGGCTGGCTGTCACCGCTCGCACCCTTGTTGGGCGACCCGCGCCTGGCAGTCACCGGCATCTTCTTGCAGCTGTCGAGGGTGCTGCCGGACCGTTACCCGCTGCGGGAGGACCTGGACTGGTACGTCGGCCGGGAAAACGGATTCGGTCGTGTTCTCGACCTCGGCGTCATCCGGCCACGACTTGACCAGCTGTACTCCTGGTCCGCGAGGGAATTGTCGATACCCGAGCTCGCGCCGCTGCTCCGCGACGGTGTGCCCGCCTACGCCTGGGACTGCAGCGACATGGGGCCTTGGGGCTCGTCTCCGGGGCTGACGACGCGCGCGACCCGCAGGGTGCTTCCGCCACCGAAATTCGTTGCCTGATCCCGCCGGGTGGCTCTCCCAGGGCGGGCCTTCGGGTCTGGCGCGCCTGACTAACCGAGGCAGTCGGCGGCCGTGGTGATCTCGGCCGACATGTTCTTCTCCATCATCTTGCACGCCGCCTCGGCCAGGTCGGTGTCGATGCCGGCCACGGCGTCCGTCGGGATGACGACGGGAAAGTGGCGCACGTAGGCGTCGAGTGCGGTGTAGAGGATGCACTGCTCGGTGACCTGCCCGGCGATGACCAGCCGCTTGGTCTCCAGCCGGTTCAACAGATACGCCAGCGCGGTCGCGTAGAAGGCGCTGTGCCGCACCTTGGTCATCACGCGGCAGTCTCCGGACGGCGCGATCGGCTTCACCAGATCGGGCCGGGCTCCGTCGAGCGCGGAGCTGACGATGTCGGAGAACTGAGCGGCGAAATCGCCGTAGTTGTCGTTGACGTAGATCAGGTCCACGTCGTCGGATTCCCGTGCGCGCCGGACCAAATCGGCCAGCGGGTCGATGATCTTGCCCACATTGGGTATCAATTCTTCAGCGTCGGGATGCTGATAGGTGTTCATCATGTCGACCACCACGACGGCAGTATCGCTCATGATGGAGGGGATACCCGGCGGCCGCGGGTTGACACCGGTCAGGCGACAATGGAAGGGCGATGGACTTTTACAACGCTTACAGCCAGGGCTTTGTCCGGGTTGCCGCGTGCACCCATCACACCACGATCGGCGATCCGGCGGCCAACGCCGAGTCGGTCCTGGGGCTGGCGCGCGAGTGCCACGACGACGGCGTCGCGGTGGCGGTGTTCCCCGAGCTGACGCTGTCCGGGTATTCGATCGAGGACATCGTGATGCAGGACCTCCTGCTCGACGACGTGACGGCCGCGATCGAGAGCCTCGTCGCGTCCTCGACCGATCTGCTGCCGATCCTCGTCGTCGGCGCCCCGCTGCGGTATCGCCATCGCATCTACAACACCGCGGTGGTGATTCACCGTGGCGCCGTGTTGGGGGTGGTGCCCAAGTCGTACCTGCCCACTTATCGGGAGTTCTACGAACGACGCCAGATCGCGCCGGGAGATGACGAGCGCGGCACCATCCGGATTTGCGACGCCGACGTCCCGTTCGGCCCCGACCTGCTGTTCGCCGCCTCCGACATCCCCGGCTTCGTCCTGCATGTCGAAATCTGTGAGGACATGTTCGTGCCGATCCCGCCCAGTGCGGAGGCGGCGTTGGCCGGCGCGACGGTGCTGGCGAACCTGTCCGGCAGTCCCATCACGATTGGCCGCGCCGAAGACCGCTGCCTGCTGGCCCGCTCGGCGTCGGCGCGCTGCCTGGCCGCCTACGTCTACGCCGCCGCGGGCGAGGGCGAGTCGACCACCGACCTGGCCTGGGACGGTCAGACCATGGTCTGGGAGAACGGCGAACTGCTGGCCTCGTCCGAGCGCTTCCCGAAAGGGGAGCGACGCAGCGTCGCGGATGTGGATCTCGACCTGCTGCGCTCAGAACGCCTGCGAATGGGGACGTTCGACGACAACCGGCGCCACCATCGCGGGGCGGCCGAGTCGTTCCGGCGCGTCGACTTCCGGCTGGAGCCGCCGGCCGGCGACCTCGGATTGCGCCGCGACGTGGAGCGTTTCCCGTTCGTCCCGGCCAATCGCGAACGCCTGGAACAGGATTGCTACGAGGCCTACAACATCCAGGTTTCGGGGCTCGAGCAGCGGCTGCGCGCGCTGAACTACCCGAAGATCGTGATCGGGATCTCCGGCGGCCTGGATTCGACGCACGCGCTGATCGTCGCCGCGCGCGCGATGGACCGGGAGGAACGGCCGCGCAGCGACATTCTCGCGTTCACGCTGCCCGGTTTCGCGACGGGCGACCGCACCAAACGCAACGCGATCGAGCTGTGCCGCGCGCTCGGTGTCACCTTCGCCGAGATCGACATCACCGAGACCGCGATGGTGATGTTCAAAGAGATGGACCACCCGTTCGGGCGTGGGGAAAAGGTCTACGACGTCACCTTCGAGAACGTGCAGGCGGGCCTGCGCACCGACTACCTGTTCCGGCTGGCCAACCAGCGCGGCGGAATCGTGCTCGGCACCGGCGACCTCTCCGAGATCGGGCTGGGCTGGTCGACCTACGGGGTGGGCGATCAGATGTCGCACTACAACGTCAACGGCGGTGTCCCGAAGACGCTGATCCAGCACCTGATCCGCTGGGTGATCTCGTCCGGCCAGTTCGAATCCGACGTCACCGACGTGCTGGAGTCGGTGCTTGACACCGAGATCTCCCCGGAGCTCGTCCCGAAGGGCGAAGAGGAAGAGCTGCAGAGCAGCGAGGACAAGGTGGGACCGTATGCGCTGCAGGACTTCTCACTGTTCCACGTGTTGCGTTACGGGTTCCGGCCGTCGAAGATCGCGTTCCTGGCCTGGCACGCGTGGAGCGACCCCGAGCGGGGCAACTGGCCGCCGGGATTCCCCGAGGACAAGCGACCGACCTACTCGCTGAAGGAGATTCGGCATTGGCTCGGGGTCTTCGTGCAGCGCTTCTATTCGTTCAGCCAATTCAAGCGTTCGGCGCTGCCCAACGGCCCGAAGGTGTCGCACGGCGGCGCGCTGTCGCCCCGCGGTGACTGGCGCGCCCCGTCGGACATGTCCGCGCGCATCTGGCTCGACGAGATCGACCGCCAGATTCCCGAGGAATAACGTGCTGCGGGCCCGCCCGGGATCGCCGGACGGGCCACGAACGGCCCGGCTCACGCCCTCGCGCGGCGCCAGCCCTGGTATTGCAGCTCCGCGAACACCAGCGTGTAGGCCCCGGCCGCCAGGTTCAACGCGACGCCGGCCGAGGTCAGCGGGAAGACGTCCGTGAGCACCAGCACCACGGCGGCCACGGTGTAGAGCAGGTTGCCGATGATGACGGCCATGCCGGCGCGGCGCACCGACGGCAGGTTGGCGAGCCCGAACACCAGCACGCCGTAGCCGAGCAAGAAGGCGCCCATCCCGTACTCGAACGCTTTCGTGGTACCCGAGAGCTCGGCGAGCCGGCCGGCCAGCGGGATGCCGGCCAGGCCGACCAGCCCGCTGATGGCGGCGTCGGCGCGCATGGCCAGGCGCAGCAGGCCGTCCCGGGTGCCCGTGCGATCAATCGTGGTAGCGGACATGATGTTCCTTTCTCGATGGCTGAAAACGATCGCCACCGACGTTGCCCGCGAACCACTGCCAGATCGACGCCGGACGCTGCCAACTGCTGCCAACCGCAGGTCAGGCCAGCGATTGCAGCGCCGCGTCGATCGCTTCGGCATCCGGTGCGCAGTCGCCGGCACCGGCTACCAGCGTCGCCAGCGCCCCCGCGGCGCAGGCGCGTCGCAGCGCGTGCAGCCGTCCGGCGGGCGAGCCCGGATGGGGTGGCCAGCTTCCCGCGAGCACACCGGCGAACACGTCCCCGGCGCCGGTGGTGTCCACCGCGGCCACCGCCGGAGCGGGCACCACAAAGTCGCCGTCGACACCTGCGTACCGCGCGCCGCGCGCCCCCAGGGTGGTGACCAGGTGATCGGGGCGCCACGGCCATTCGTCGGCCTCGGCCTCGTTGACGATGACCACGTCTGCCGCGGCGGCAAGGTCGGACAACGAGCCGGGGTCCTGCCCGGACGGTGAGGCGTTGACGATGACGACCGCGCCGGCCGAACGGGCCAGCTGTGCCGCGGTCGCCGCCGCCTGCGCGGGGATCTCCAACTGCGTCAACAAGACGTCGCAGCCGCTGATGGCGCCGCGCGCGGCGGCGCGGTCCAGCGTCAGCCGCGCGTTCGCCCCGGGCGCCACCACGATGGTGTTTTCGGCGTCGGCGTCGACAACCACGATCGCCGTGCCGCTCGGCCCGGGCGCTGCGGCGGTGCCGTCCAGAGCCACCCCGTTGTCCAGCAAGTGGGCGCGTAACCGCGCCGCGGCCGAGTCGTCGCCGACCGCTCCGACGAATTGCACCTGCGCACCCGCACGCGCCGCCGCCACCGCCTGATTGCCCCCCTTGCCGCCCGGCGCGGAGGTCAGCGACGACGCCAGCACCGTCTCGCCGGGGCGGGGGAGGGTGTCGACGCGCAGCGACAGGTCCATGTTCACGCTGCCGACCACGCAGACTCGCGCCATTACGCCGACGTCAGTCGATTGCAACCGCCAAACAGTCTGCGGCGCCGCGATTTTGGCTCTTGCATCAGCATTCGCAGTCCTCGCCGTGCCACGCCTCAAATCCCTCGCGGACCGCAACACCGGCGATGACCAGGCCGACCGCCGGGTCCAGCCACCAGCCGCCCGGCCACACGGCGATGACGGCCAGCGTCAGCAGCACCGCCGCGGACTGCGCGGCGCACAAATAGTTTTGGGTGCCCTCCCCGGCGGTGGCCCGCGAGTTCAGGTGCCCGGCGAGCCGCCGCTTGGCCCATCCCAGCAGCGGCATCATGACCAGCGCCACCGCGGTCAAGGCGATCCCGATCACCGTCGTCCCGGGGCGGGCCCCGGTGAGCAGATTCCGGACCGATTCGAGAGCGATGTAGGGCGCGATGAGCCAGAACGACACGGCCACCCCGCGCTGGGCATGGCGCTCCGAGGTCTCCGACAGCGTGCGGTCACCCGTGAACCGCCACACGACGATCACGCTCGCCAAGCCCTCGACGGCACTGCCGAGCGCCCAGCCGATCAGCGAGATGGACCCGACGGCGAACCCCTGCCACAGCCCGAGCGCGCCCTCCGCGCACATCCAGCACAGGCTCGCCCACGCGAGCCATCGCGCCCGGCGCGCGGCGCGTGTCCAAGCGGCGTCGGGCTCGGCGCCCCGGACGGTCGCCACGTCGCTGGGGCCGCAGCCGCAACCGTCCGCGCAGGCGTCGCTCATAGCGCCAAGGATAGGTGCACTCAGTCGGGTTGTTGAAGGCCCGAGCGTTCTTCGCCTTGAACGCTTTGCCGCAATCGCCCATATCTCGAGGCGCGCGCGCTAGTGTGCTGCGTGAGCGATGCTGCCTGTCCGAGGAAGGGCGAAGTCGAGTGACATCGAGCGAGCTACGAGACGCTGAGCCGGCTTCCCAGAACGCACCTGCGCCCGCCCCGGCACCCGACCCGGCCGAAACGGTTGTGGCGCAATCGGGCGAGGCCCGTAGAGGCCGTAAGTTCCGCCGTCGTCGGCTTTTCCGGATCGGCCTGCAATCCAAGCTCCTGCTGACGCTGCTGTTGTGCAGCATCCTGTCGATCGGGGTGATCGCCTTCATCGGGGCGTCGTCGGGCCGCAACGCGTTGCGCCAGGTCGAATCCGAGCGACTCACCGAACTGCGCGAGTCCCAGGCGCGGCAGGTGCAGTCACTGTTCAAAGAGGTCACGAATTCGCTGATCGTGTACAGCGGCGGCTTCAGCATCGTCGAGGCGACCACGGCGTTCACCGATGGCTTCGCGCAGTTGTCCAACGCGACGATCACCCCGGCCCAACAGCAGGCCCTCGTCAACTACTACGACAACAACATGATCAAGCCGATCAAGCGCATCACCGGTGAGGAGCTCGATCGCAACGCGATCTTCCCGAGTTCCAACGCACAGAAGTACCTTCAGGCCAACTACACCGCGCAGTACCCATCGATCGCCGAGGCGAGGAAGGTCGAGGACGCGGGGGACGGCAGCGCCTGGTCGGCGGCCAGCGGCCGCTACGGCTTCTACATGCGCGACATCGTCACCCGTTTCGAGTACCCGGATGCGCTGCTGCTGGACATGCAGGGCAACGTCGTGTACTCGGTGAACAAGGGCCCCGATCTGGGCACCAACATCCTCACCGGCCCGTACCGCGAGTCCAATCTGCGGGACGCATACCAAAAGGCCCTGCGCTCCAACGATCTCGACTTCGTCTGGATCACCGACTTCCAGCCGTACCAGCCGCAACTCGACGCCCCGACGGCGTGGGTGGTGTCGCCGGTGGGAATGAACGGAAAATTCAACGGCGTGATGGCGCTGCCGCTGCCGATCTCGAAGATCAACAAGATCATGACGGCCGACAAACATTGGGAGGCCGCCGGGATGGGCCCGGCCACCGAGACCTACCTCGCCGGTCCGGATAACCTGATGCGTTCCGACTCAAGGCTTTTCCTCGAGGATCCCGCCGAGTACAAACGCGAGGCCGTGGCGTCCGGCACCCCGCCCGACGTCGTCGAGCAAGCGATCCGCCTCGGTGGCACGACGCTGGTGCAGCCGGTGCCCACCGCGGGCCTTCGCGCCGCCCAGCGCGGACAAACCGGAGTCCTCAGCGCCACCGACTATCTGGGCAACAGGGAACTGGAGGCCTACGCCCCGCTGACGGTGCCGAACTCCGATCTGCACTGGTCGATCCTGGCAACGCGCGACAACTCCGACGCGTTCGCACGCCTCGGCCGGTTCAGCAGAACGCTCGTGCTGGCCGTGTCGATCATGATCTTCGCCATCTGCGTGGCGTCGATGGTGCTGGCCCAGCTGATGTTGCGCCCGATCCGTCGGCTGCAGGCCGGCACGCAGAAGATCACCTCGGGCGACTACGAGGTCAACATCCCGGTGAAGACGCGCGACGAAATCGGCGAGCTGACTGCGGCTTTCAATGAGATGAGCCGCAACCTGGCGATCAAGGAGGAGTTGCTCAACGAACAGCGCAGGGAGAACGACCGCCTGTTGCTGGCGCTGATGCCCGAGTCCGTCGTGCAGCGATATCGCGAGGGACAGGAGACCATCGCGCAGGAACACCAGGACGTGGCCGTCATCTTCGCCGAAATCGTCGGGCTCGACGAGGTCTCCGTCGGCATATCCGGCGACGAGCTGGTGGGGATCGTCGACGAACTCTTCCGGCAATTCGACTCGGCCGCCGAATCTCTCGGCGTCGAGCGAATCCGCACCTTCCACAATGGCTACCTCGCCAGCTGCGGCGTGGTCACGCCGCGGCTGGACAGCATTCACCGGAGCGTCGACTTCGCGCTCGAAATGCGCCACATCATCGAGCGGTTCAACAACCAGACGGGTCACGAGTTGCGCCTTCGAGTGGGCATCAGCACCGGCAACGTCATCAGCGGACTGGTCGGCCGCTCGGGGCTCGTGTATGACATGTGGGGCGCCGCGGTGAGCCTGGCCTACCAAATGCAGAGCGGCTCAAACCAATCGGGCATCTACGTCACATCGCAGGTGTACGAGGCGATGCGTGACGTGCGCCAGTTCGCGCCCGCGGGAACCATCTCGGTCGGCGGAACGGACCAGGCGATCTACCGGTTGTCGGAGCGATCATGAACCTGTTCGAATCGTCGTGGTTCTACTGGGCGATCGGGGTCGCGCTGGGATTCCCGGTCTGTTTGATCCTGCTCACCGAATTGCACCGCGCGCTGGTCCGCCGGAGAAGCCACCTGGCCAGGCAGGTCAGCCTGCTGCGCAACTATCTGCTGCCGCTGGGCGCACTGCTGCTGTTGGTCGTCAAGGCGTCGCAGATCCCGGCCGGGGATGGCTCGGTGCGGATCCTCACCACGATCTTCGGCCTGTTGGTGTTGGTGCTGGTGCTGTCGGCCCTGAACGCCACCGTGTTCGAGGGCGCGCCCGACGAAAGCTGGCGCAAGCGGTTGCCCGCCATCTTCATCGACGTCGCCCGCTTCGGAGTGATCGGCGTCGGGCTCGCGGTGATGCTCTCCTACATCTGGGGCGTCCGGATCGGCGGCCTGTTCACGGCGCTGGGCATCACCTCGGTGGTCATCGGGTTGATGCTGCAGAACTCCGTGGGCCAGGTCGTGTCCGGCTTGTTCATGCTCTTCGAGCAGCCGTTCCGGATCAACGACTGGCTGGACACCGGTACCACGCGGGGGCGCGTCGTCGAAGTGAACTGGCGGTCCGTCCACATCGACACCGGCAGCGGCATCCGCATCATGCCCAACTCGATGCTGGCCAGCACCTCGTTCACGAACCTGAGTCGCCCGTCGCGGGCATACGACTGTGCGATCACCACGAAGTTCGCGGCCGGCGATGCCCCGGACAAGGTGTGCGCGATGTTGACGCGGGTCGCCGGTGCGCTGCCGGCCCGCAGACCGGAGGTGTTGCCGACCACCGTCGCGCTGGGCGGCGCCCAGTACCGCACCACCATCAGGCTGACGTCGCCCGCCGACGCGGAAGCCACCGAAGCCACCTTCCTGCGCTGGGTCTGGTACGCCGCGCGGCGGTCGCGCCTGCGGCTGGACGGCGCCGACGACAACTACTCCACCAAGCAGCGCGTGGAGAAAGCGCTGCGCACGGTGGTCGCCCCGGCGTTGCGGCTGAGTCACACCGATCAGCAATCGCTGGTGCCGTACGCCAAGCTCGTCCGCTACGGTGCCGACGAAATCATCGAGTCCGCCGGTCAGGTGTCCTCGGGCATGACCTTCCTGGTCGCCGGGCGGGTCCGGCTGACGGCGACGACCGAGGACGGGTCGGTGGTGCCTGCCAGCATCCTCGACGAGGGATCGTTCCTCGGCCTGACGGCGCTGACCCGTCAACCCAACCTGGCCGGCGCCTACGCGCTGGACGAGGTGACGGCGCTGCAGATCGAGCGTGAGCACCTCGAGCACCTCGTGATGCGTAAACCGTTGCTGCTTCAAGACTTAGGGCGACTGATCGATGAGCGGCAGGCCAAGGTGCGAGAGGCGGGCCGCCGCGACCGGGCCGGCCATGCCGGTGTCGAGCGACAGCAGCCGGCCAAACCGCGGCGCTGACTCGCCGACGCTTGAAATCTCGGTCCCGGCGCGTTACGTGCGGAGCGGATGGCGTAATACCCGGGCCGCCGCGCTGGGCCGGTCAAGGCCCGATACCCTGGTTCAATGAGTCTGCAAGCACCATCGCTTCCTGACTTGCGTCGCGAGGTCCACAATGCCGCCCGGCGCGCCCGGGTCGCCTCTCGCGTCCTGGCGTTGTTGCCGACGGTGGCCAAGGACCAGGCGCTGCGCTCCGCGGCCGACGCGATAGCGGCTCACACCGATCTGATTCTCTCCGCCAACGCCGACGACCTCAGCGCTGCCGAAGCCGCGGGCACACCGACCGCGATGCTCGACCGGCTGGCGCTGGACTCCAAACGCGTCGAGGGGATCGCCGCCGGTCTGCGCCAGGTCGCCGGGCTGCCCGACCCGGTCGGCGAGGTGCTGCGCGGGTACACCCTGCCGAACGGTTTGCACCTGCGGCAGCAGCGCGTGCCGCTCGGCGTCGTCGGCATGATCTACGAGGGCCGGCCCAACGTCACCGTCGACGCCTCCGGCCTGGCGCTCAAGTCGGGCAATGCGGTGCTGTTGCGCGGGAGTTCGTCGGCGGCGCGGTCGAATCAGGCGCTGGTGCAGGTGCTGCGCGCCTCGCTGGTCAGTGAGGACCTGCCCGCCGATGCGGTGCAACTTCTTTCGGCCGCCGATCGCGCCACGGTGACGCACCTGATCCAGGCCCGCGGCCTGGTGGACGTGGTGATTCCGCGCGGCGGAGCGAGCCTGATCGACGCGGTGGTTCGCGACGCGCAGGTGCCCACCATCGAGACCGGTGTCGGCAACTGCCACGTGTACGTGCACGAAGGAGCCGACCTGGACCTCGCGGAACGAATCCTGCTGAACTCCAAGACCCGCCGCCCCAGCGTCTGTAATGCCGCCGAGACGCTATTGGTCGACGCCACGATCGCCAAGAAGGCGCTGCCCCGGTTGGTGTCGGCCCTCGAGAACGCGGGCGTGACCGTGCACGGCGGGGTTTCGGCGGACGCCGCCGAGGACGACCTGCGCCGCGAGTACCTGTCGATGGACATCGCCGTCGCCGTGGTGGACGGCATCGACGCCGCGATCGCTCACATCAACGAGTACGGGACGGGGCACACCGAGGCGATCGTGACCAGCAATATGGCTGCCGCGCAACGGTTTAGCGACGGGGTCGATGCGGCGGCGGTGATGGTCAACGCGTCGACGGCGTTCACCGACGGGGAGCAGTTCGGCTTCGGCGCCGAAATCGGGATCTCCACCCAGAAATTGCATGCGCGCGGCCCGATGGGGCTGCCGGAGTTGACCTCGACCAAGTGGATCGCCTGGGGTGACGGGCAAGTCCGGCCCGCCTGACACCGCGACGAGAAGTGCTTTAGGAGAACCGAGATAGTGAGCGTGCCAGCCCGGCCCAAGCCGTTGTTCGCCGACATCGACGACGTTTCGCGACGGTTGGCCGAGACCGGTTACCTGCCCGACACCGCCACCGCCACCGCCGTGTTCCTGGCCGACCGGCTCGGCAAGCCGTTGCTGGTGGAGGGTCCGGCCGGTGTCGGCAAGACCGAGCTGGCTCGCGCCGTCGCCCAGGCGACCGACTCGGGACTGGTCCGCCTGCAGTGCTACGAGGGGGTGGACGAGGCGCGCGCCCTGTACGAGTGGAACCACGCCAAGCAGATACTCCGTATTCAGGCCGGCTCCGGGGACTGGGATCAGACCAAGGACGACGTGTTCAGCGAGGAGTTCCTGCTGCAGCGGCCGCTGCTGACCGCCATCCGGCGCACCGAGCCCACGGTGCTGCTGATCGACGAAACCGACAAGGCCGACATCGAAATCGAGGGCCTGCTGCTCGAGGTGCTGTCCGACTTCGCGGTGACGGTCCCCGAGCTGGGCACGATCACCGCGGAGCGGACGCCGTTCGTCGTGCTGACCTCCAACGCAACCCGGGAGCTGTCCGAGGCCCTCAAGCGCCGCTGCCTGTTCTTGCACATCGACTTTCCCAGTCCCGAGCTGGAGCGCCGCATCCTGTTGTCGCGGGTGCCCGAGCTGCCCCAGCACCTCGCCGATGAGCTGGTGCGCATCATCGGCGTGCTGCGCGGCATGCAACTCAAGAAGGTGCCGTCCATCGCCGAGACCATCGACTGGGGTCGCACCCTGTTGGCGCTGGGCCTGGACACCATCGACGACGCCGTCGTTGCCGCCACCTTGGGCGTCGTCCTCAAGCATCAGTCCGATCAGCAGCGCGCAAGCGGCGAGCTCCGGCTGAACTGATGGCCGCCCGCCGCATCCGACCCACCCGGCCGCTCGCCCCGCACGGGCTGCCGGGCCACCTGGTGGGCTTCGTCGAAGCGCTTCGCGGAGTTGGTATTTCGGTGGGGCCGTCCGAGACGGTGGACGCCGGCCGCGTGATGGCCACCCTGGGCTTGAGCGACCGTGAGGTGCTGCGCGAGGGCATCGCCTGCGCCGTGCTGCGCCAACCCGATCACCGTGACACCTACGACGCCATGTTCGACCTGTGGTTCCCCGGGGCGCTGGGCGCACGCGCGGTGGTCACCGACGAAGGAGCCGACGGGTCACAAGGCGACGACTCGTTGCCGCCGGACGACGTCGAGGCGATGCGCCAGATGCTGCTGGACCTGCTCAACGAGAACCCCGACCTCGCCGACATGGACGAGCGGCTCGTCGCGATGATCGCGCGCATCGTGGAGGCCTACGGGAAGTACAGCTCCAGCCGGGGCCCGTCCTTCTCGTCGTACCAGGCGCTCAAAGCCATGGCGCTGGACGAGCTGGAGGGCAAGCTGCTGGCGGGGCTGCTCGCCCCGTATGGTGACGAGCCCGCGCCCACGCAGGAGCAGATCGCCAAAGCCATGGCCGCGCAGCGGATTTCGCAATTGCGCAAGCTGGTCGACGCCGAGACCAAGCGGCGCACCGCCGAGCAACTCGGCCGCGATCACGTCCAGATGTACGGCATCCCACAGCTTTCGGAGAATGTCGAGTTCCTGCGGGCCTCGGGTGAACAGCTGCGCCAGATGCAACGGGTGGTGGCGCCGCTGGCGCGCACACTGGCCACCCGGCTCGCGGCCCGGCGGCGACGGTCCCGCGCGGGTGTGATCGATCTGCGCAAGACGCTGCGCAAGTCGATGTCCACCGGCGGCGTGCCGATCGATGTGGTGTTGGCCAAGCCCCGCCCGGCGCGGCCGGAACTGGTGGTGCTGTGTGACGTGTCCGGCTCGGTCGCCGGGTTCAGCCACTTCACCCTGCTGCTGGTACACGCTCTGCGCCAACAGTTTTCGCGAGTTCGGGTCTTCGCCTTCATCGACACCACCGACGAGGTGACGCACATGTTCGGGCCGGAAGCCGATCTGGCCGTGGCGATCCAACGGATCACCCGGGAGGCCGGCGTGTTCAGCCGCGACGGGCATTCCGACTACGGCAACGCGTTCGCGTCGTTCGCGCAGGCGTTCCCCAACGTGCTGTCGCCGCGCAGCTCGCTGCTGGTGCTCGGCGACGGCCGCACCAACTACCGCAATCCGGAGACCGAGCTGCTCTCCCACATGGTGACCGCCAGCCGGCACGCGCACTGGCTGAATCCCGAACCCAAGCACCTGTGGGGCAGCGGCGACTCGGCGGTGCCGCGCTATCAAGAGGTCATCACGATGCACGAATGCCGGTCGGCCAAGCAGTTGGCCGCGGTGATCGACCAGCTGCTGCCGGTGTAGGGCCGGCTCGTCGCGGCGCACGGGGCACCGGGGCACGGCCCGCGAGCGTCACGCCAGCGTGATCGCGAGCGCCGTGTGTCACGCCAGCGTGGCGCCCGCAGGCGGGAGCCTCTCGCGTGGACCTGCTGTGGCCGGTGTGACGAAATCGGGCGACGGCGTCGCCTCAAGTAAGCTGGCAAATCGTGCAAAAGGAGCTGCGCAGGCTGGGTGTGATGGGTGGGACGTTCGATCCCATCCATTACGGGCACCTGGTTGCCGCCAGCGAGGTCGCCGACCTGTTCGACCTCGACGAAGTGGTCTTCGTGCCCAGCGGCCAGCCCTGGCAAAAGGATCGGCACGTTTCCGCGGCGGAGGACCGGTATCTGATGACGGTGATCGCCACCGCGTCCAACCCGCGCTTCTCGGTCAGCCGGGTCGACATCGACCGCGCAGGCCCCACCTACACCAAGGACACCCTGCGGGATCTGCACGCCCTCAACCCGGATTCGCAGCTGTACTTCATCACTGGCGCGGACGCGCTCGCCTCAATCCTGTCGTGGCAGGGCTGGCAGGAGATGTTCGACTTGGCGCGGTTCGTCGGCGTCAGCCGGCCGGGATACGAGCTGCGGCGCGAACACATCACCGGCGTGCTGGGCGAGCTGGCCGAGGATGTGCTCACCCTCGTCGAGATTCCGGCGCTGGCCATCTCGTCGACCGATTGCCGGCTGCGCGCCGAACAACGCCGGCCCCTCTGGTACCTGATGCCCGACGGCGTCGTGCAATACGTCTCCAAGCGCCGGCTGTATCGCGCCGGCGACCAATCGAAGGACTCCGTGAGCCGATCAACGCTGCCCGCCGGGAACAACACATGAGCGCCACGCAGGAGGCCATCGACATGGCGACCGTGGCCGCAGGTGCGGCCGCATCGAAGCTGGCCGACGACGTCATCGTGATCGACGTGTCGGGCCAGCTGGTCATCACGGACTGCTTCGTGATCGCCTCGGCGTCCAACGAGCGGCAGGTCAACGCCATCGTCGACGAGGTCGAGGAGAAGATGCGCAGGGCCGGCTACAAGCCGGCGCGCCGGGAGGGCACCCGGGAAGGGCGCTGGACGCTGCTGGACTACCGCGACATCGTCGTGCACATCCAGCACCAGGACGACCGCGACTTCTACGCCCTGGACCGGTTGTGGGGCGACTGCCCGGTGGTGCCCGTGGATCTAACCGAAGAACCCGACGACTCGGTGGGCGCGCCATGACGATTCGTCGGCTGATCATGTTGCGGCACGGGCAAACCGAGTTCAATGCCGGCAGCAGGATGCAGGGGCAACTGGATTCCCAACTCAGCGAGCTCGGTCGCGCCCAAGCGGTCGCCGCCGCCGAGGTCCTGGGCAAGCTGCAGCCGTTGCTGATCGTGTCGTCGGACCTGCATCGTGCCTACGACACGGCGATCAGGCTGGGGGAGCGGACCGGCCTGCCGATCCGGGTGGACAAACGGTTGCGGGAAACCCATCTCGGCGACTGGCAGGGGTTGACGCACACCGAGGTGGACGCGCAGGCTCCGGGCGCGCGGCTGGCCTGGCGCGAGGACGCCACCTGGGCGCCGCACGGCGGCGAGAGCCGCGTCGATGTGGCCGCCCGCAGCGTGCCACTCGTCTCCGAACTGGTGTCCGGCGAACCGGACTGGGGTGATCCACAGCAAGCCGAGCGGCCGGTGGTGCTGGTGGCCCACGGCGGCCTGATCGCCGCGCTGTCGGCCGCCCTGCTGAAACTCCCGGTCGCCAACTGGCCGGTATTGGGCGGCATGGGAAACGCCAGCTGGGTTCAGCTGTCCGGTCACTCCGACGAGCAGGGCGCGGGTTTCGACGCCATCCGGTGGCGCCTCGACGTGTGGAACGCTTCGGCGCAGGTGTCCAACGATGTCCTCTGAGGCGCGTCCGACTCTGCTGATCTTCGCCGACTCACTGGCGTACTACGGGCCCACCGGTGGCCTGCCCGCGGACGACCCCCGGATCTGGCCGAACATCGTTGCCAAACAACTGGATTGGGACGTCGAGCTCATCGGCCGCATCGGCTGGACCTGTCGCGATATCTGGTGGGCGGCCACCCAGGACCCGCGCGCGTGGGCGGCGCTGCCCAGGGCGGGGGCCGTCATCTTCGCCACCGGCGGCATGGATTCGCTGCCGTCGGTGCTGCCGACCGCGCTGCGGGAACTGATCCGCTACGTGCGTCCGCCTCGCTTGCGGCGCTGGGTTCGCGACGGTTACGGCTGGCTGCAGCCCCGGCTGTCACCGGTGGCCCGGTCGGCGCTGCCCCCACATCTCAGCGTTGAATACCTCGAACAGACCCGCGGCGCAATCGATTTCAATCGCCCGGGGATCCCGATCGTGGCGGCATTGCCCTCGGTGCACATCGCCGACACCTACGCCCACGCCCACCATGGCCGGCCGGGAACGGCGGCGGCGATCACCGAGTGGGCGCAGACCCACGATGTGCCGCTGGTCGACCTGAAAGCCGCCGTCGCCGAACAGATCATGTCCGGCCGGGGCAATCCCGACGGCATCCACTGGAACTTCGAAGCGCACCAAGCGGTTGCCGAGCTGATGCTCAAGGCGCTGGCCGAGGCTGGCGTGCCGACCGACAAGCCGCGCGGGTAATCCCCGTGACTGTCGTTGTGGTAACCGACGCGTCGGCGCGCTTGCCCGCCGAGCTGCTGGACGAATGGGCGATACGCGTCGTCCCGTTGCACATTCTGCTCGACGGCGTCGATCTGCGTGACGGTGTCGACGAGATCCCCGAAGACGTCTACCAGCGCCACGCGACCACCGCAGCGGCCACACCCGCCGAACTGGCCGACGCGTATCAGCAAGCGTTGGGCGACAGCGGCGGAGACGGCGTGGTGGCGGTGCACATCTCGTCCGCGTTGTCGGGGACCTGCGGTGCCGCGCAACGGACGGCCGCCGACCTGGACCCGCACGTGCGGGTCGTCGACTCGAAGTCGACCGCGATGGGCACCGGCTTCGTCGCGTTGGCGGCCGCGCGGGTCGCGGCCGCGGGCGGTGACCTCGACGCCGTCACCGAGGCGGCGAATGCGGCCGCACGGCGGACCCATGCGTTCATGGTGGTGCATCGACTGGACAACCTGCGGCGCAGCGGGCGGATCGGCGGGGCGAAGGCGTGGCTGGGCACCGCGCTGGCGCTCAAGCCGCTGCTGCGCATCGACGACGGGAAACTCGTTCTGGCGCAACGGGTACGCACCGTCACCCACGCGACGGAGGCGATGATCGACCGGGTTTGCGAGGTCGTCGGCGACGGTTCCGCCGCCCTGGCGGTGCATCACGTCGCCAACCCGGACGGCGCCAAGGACGTGGCGGCGACGCTGGCGCGGCGGCTGCCGGCCTGTGAGCCGGCGATCATCACCCCGTTGGGGCCGGTGCTCGCGCTGCACGTCGGCGCCGGAGCCGTCGCGGTTGTCGTGCAGCCCTAAACGGCGGCGGGCACCGGTCGCCGGGCGTTGTCACCCCGCGGATGCACCACCTGCGGCCACCAGAACCAACGGCCCAGCAGCGTCGCAATCGACGGCATCAGCAGCGTGCGCACGACGAGCGTGTCGAGCAACAGACCGATGCACACCGTCGAACCGAACTGCCCCAGCACCCGCAAGTCGCTGCCCAACATGGCCGCCATGGTGAACGCAAACACCAGACCGGCCGCGGTCACCACCCCGCCGGTACCCGCCATCGACCGGATGATTCCCGTCTTGAGGCCGGCATGGATCTCCTCTTTGAACCGGGAGACCAGCAACAGGTTGTAGTCGGATCCGACGGCCAGCAGGATGATCACGGACAGCGCCATCACGATCCAGTGGATCCTGATGCCGAACAGGTCCTGCCAAATCAGCACGGACAGGCCGAACGACGCCGCGATCGAGCTGGCCGCGGTGCCGACGATCACCAACGCCGCAACCACGCTCCGCGTGAGCAGCAGCATGATCATGAAGATCAGCGTCAGGGCGGACACCACGGCGATCATCAGGTCGTACTTCTCGCCGTCGGCCATGTCCTTGAACGTTGCGGCGGTCCCGCCCAGATAGACCCGGGCGTCGGACAGCGACGATTGCTTGAGACCCTCCTGCGCGGCGGTGCGTTCGGCGTCGACTTGCGCGATGCCCTCCGGCGACATCGGATCGCCCTGATGCGTGATGAAGAACCGCGCCGATTTACCGTCCGGCGACAAGAACATTCGAAGGCCGGTCTGGAAGTCCGGGTTGTCGAACGCCTCGGGCGGCAGGTAGAAGAAGTCGTCGTTCTTCGACGCGTCGAAGCTTTGGCCCATCACGATCGCGGTGTTGCTCATCGCCTCCATCTGGTCGATCATCGCCTTGAACGTCTGATACAGGGTGAGCGTGATGCCCCTGGTGGTTTTCAGCGTGGTGATCAGCGTGGGAAACAGCGCGGTCAGGTCGCGTGAGGCTTTGGCGGTGTGCTCGATGTCGGTGGTCAGGTAGTGGAACTGCTCGGCGAGCTGGTCGAACCCGTCGAACGTGTCGAACAGGGACCGCAGCCCGATGCACACGGGAATGTCGTAGCAGTGCCGCTCCCAGTAGAAGACGCTGCGTATCGGCCGGAAGGTGTCGTCGAAATCCGCGATGTGGTCGCGCAGGGTGTCGGTGATCTGCGACGTCACCGCGGTGGTCTTGGCGCTGTCGTCGGCGGCGTTGGCCAGGTCCAGCGACACCTCGTATTGGCGTTGCGTGGTCTCGATTTGGGTCTGCAGGTCGTCGGCCATCCGGAGGATGTCGGCGATGCGTTCCTTGAGGAAGCTCATGTTCTGCATCGTCGTCTGACTCTGGACGCTGTTCTGAAACGGTATCGAGCTGTGCTGGATCGGAATGCCCAGCGGCCGGGTGATGTCCTGGACCATGGCAATGCCCAGCGTGCGCATCTCGTTCTTGGCCACCCTGTCCAGCACCAGCATGTCGGCCGGGTTTCGCATGTCATGATCGGACTCGACCATCAGCAGGTCGGGATTCATCCGTGCCTCGGAGAAGTGCCGGTTCGCGGCCTCCTGTCCCTGATTGGACGGGGCCGACAGGGGCAGGTAATGGCGGTCGTTGTAGCTCGTGTGGAAGCTGGGCAGGGCGATCATGCCGACCAGCACAACCGCGGCGCTCACGGCCAAAACCGGTGCGGGCCAACGCACTACGGCGGTGCCCACCCGGCGCCACAGCCGGCCACGCTTGGCCTGCCTCTCGAACAAGTGGAAGCGGCTGCCGACGAAGACCACCGCGGGCCCCAGCGTGACGCCCGCCAGCACCACCACGATCATGCCAATCGCCACCGGCGCCCCCATGGTGTTGAACCACGGCAGCCGCGAAAAACTGAGGCAATACGTGGCACCCGCAATCGTCAGGCCCGAACCCAAGACGACCGGCGCGACGCCCTTGAATGTGGTGTAGTACGCGGTTTCTCGGTCCTCGCCCGCGGCCAACGCCTCCTGGTAGCGGCCGATCAGGAAGATGCCGTAGTCCGTCCCCGCGGCGATCGCCAGCATGGTGAGGATGTTGGCGGCGAAGGTGGTGAGCCCGAATGCGTTGTGGTACGCGAGAACCGCGACGACCCCCCGCGAACACGCCAGCGCGACAAAAGTCATGAACAGCTGCACCAGCGTAGTGACGATGGACCGGTAGACCAGCAGCAACATGATCGCGATGGCGCCCAGGGTGAACAGCGTGATCTTGGCCAGGCTGGCGTTACCGATGATGTGCATATCGTCGGACAAGGCGGCCGGGCCCGTGACGTAGGCCTTCACGCCCGGTGGCGCCTTGTTCTCCTCGATCACCTTGCGGACGGAGTCCACGGACTCGTTGGCCAGCGTCGTGCCCTGGTTACCGGCGAGGTTCACCTGCACATAGGCGCTCTTGGCGTCGGCACTCTGCGCACCCGCGGCCGTCAGTCGGTCGCCCCAGAAGTCCTGAATGTGCTGAATGTGCTTGGGATCCTGGCGGAGTTGCCGAATCAGCTTGTCGTAGTACTGGTGCGCGTCGGGGCCCAGCGGTTGCTGGCCCTCCAACACGATCATCACCGTGCTGTTGGAGTCGAATTCGTGGAAATTGTGGCCCAGGCGCATCATCGCCTTCATCGACGGCGCGTCCAGCGGGGTCATCGGCGCCGAGTGCGCCTCACCAACTTTTTCCAGTGTCGGGACGATGACATTCACCAGGACCGTCACGAACAGCCAGACCAAAATGATCGGCACCGCGAAGATGCGGATCGCATGCGGCAGGTACGGGCGGTGCCCCCGCTCGGCCTTGGACAGGCCCCTGGTGCTGATCGGGCCGGTGTCGGCCGCGCTCAGGTCACGCTGGGTCTCGTTGCTCGTGTTGCTCATGCGGGCGTGGATACCACTGTTGTTGGTGGTCGTGCTGGCCGTTTCGGCGTTGATCGTGTCACGGCTCCACAGGATCTTCGGCTCTCAAGACCTCAACGCGAACGCCGGCAAGGGGATCGAAATCGTGCAGTTCAATCCGAAGGTCGTCGTCTACGACATCACCGGCCCGCCCGGGGCCACCGCCAACATCAACTACTGGGACGAGAACGCCAACACCCACCAGGTGAACGCGGCACCGCTGCCGTGGTCGACCACCATCTCGACGACCTTGCCATCGGTCAGCGCCAACATCATGGCGCAGAGCGACAGCGGTGAGATCAGCTGCAAGATCACCGTGGACGGCGTCGTGCGCGAACAGCGGAGTTCCGACGGCCACAACGCGCAGACCTTCTGCCTGGTGAAGTCCGCATGAGCAACACGAGCAACGAGACCCAGCGTGACCTGAGCGCGGCCGACACCGGCCCGATCAGCACCAGGGGCC
>NZ_LZJJ01000487.1:0-524 GCF_001667625.1 Mycobacterium sp. E1715 | reverse complement strand
GCCAGCTGGCGCAGGATTCGCGTCGTGGTGGCGGTGTAGCCCTTGAGCCCTAGCCGGCCTGGCGCATGGTGCTGCGCTTGATGATGGACAGAAACGCGTCCTCCAGTGACGTGCATCCGGTGTCCTCTCGTAGTTGGGCCGGGGTGGTGTGGGCAAGCAGGTGACCGTCGCGCATCAGCAGCAGGTCGCCGCAGTGGTCGGCTTCGTCCATGACGTGGCTGGAGACCAGCAGCGTGGTTCCGCCGCGGGCGAGCTCGGCGAACTGCTCCCAGAGATCCGCGCGCAGCACCGGGTCCAGGCCGACCGTGGGCTCGTCGAGCACGAGCAGGTCGGGCCGGCAGACCAGCGCGCAGGCCAGCGACACCCGGGTGCGCTGGCCGCCGGAAAGGTTGCCGCAGAACGCGGTTCGGTGGTCGGCCAGCCCGACCCGCTCGATCGCGTCGTCGGCGGCCTGGTGCTCGAAACCGTACAGCGCGGCGAAGTAACGGACGTTGTCGACGATCCGCAGGTCGTTGTAGATCGTC
>NZ_LZJJ01000486.1:0-1839 GCF_001667625.1 Mycobacterium sp. E1715 | reverse complement strand
TCATAGTTTCCGTAGTCGAAGATCTCCTGCACGGTGATCGACGAGACGCGGGTGGTCAGGCTCACCGCCGAGTGCACCAGCGTATCGCCGGAGAAGCCGGGATCGATGCCGTTGATGTACAGCGACGAATTGCCGTCCGCACAGGCACGTTCCAACGGCGCGCGAAGCCAATCGTCGGCGTGGCGAGGAGTCACCAGCCAGACCATCGACGTGCCAACGACGTTGGTCCCGGCCGCCAGGAAACTGGCCATCTGCTCGATGGCTTCCATCGGCCGGGTCTCACCCTGAGACGTGTAGACCACACAGTCGGCGCCGAGGTCGACCAGGGCGTCGACATCGTCGGTGGCAACGACGCCCGTCGGCTGGTCCAGCCCGCACAGCCGCGCCGCATCCTGGCCGACCTTCTCCGCGCTCGCTGCGTGCACTCCGACCAGTTCGAGATCCGGTCGACCGATGATCGCCCGCAATGAGTGCCGACCCACGTTTCCGGTGGAAAACTGTATGACTCTGCGCACCGTTACCCCACATCCTTTCAGGAAGCTGCCGAGCCCATCATCACGCGTTCAGGCGCCGGGCAGGTCAGTAATCGGGTATCGGCAACGGTGAATTGTTCGAGTCGATGCCGCCGTCGACGTGGAAGGTCGCGTTGGTGGCGTAACAATCGCGCGTGCAGAGATACACCGCGAGCCGCCCGAGGTCCTCGACGTCGCCAAGCCGGTGCAGCGGGGTGGCCTCCTGCATCTTCTCCAGTGATCCGGGCATCAGATCCAGGCTGCCCTTCAGGCCGTCGGTGGCGAACGAGCCCAGGGCGATCGCGTTGACGCGGATCTTCGGGGCGAGTTCCTGTGCCATGGCACGGGTCAGCGCTTCGAGTCCGCCCTTCGCGACGCAATACGCGGTCAGCGCCCGAATGCCGAACCGCGCCGATCCCGACGAGATGTTGATGATGGAACCGTGTCCGGCACTGAGCATGTGCGGTGCCACGAGCTGGCTCATGATGAAGGCGGAGGTCACACACCAGTCGAACGTATGCCGAAAATCCTCGTCGGTGATATCCAGAAACCGCGCGTAGGTCGACCCGCCGACGTTGTTGACCAGAATGTCGATGCGATCGAAACGCTCCATGGCCGTCTGCACGACGCGTTCACCGTCCGGGCGACTCGTCGCGTCCGCGACAAGCGCCAACCCCTTACCGCCCGCCGCCTCGATATCCTCAATCGTGCCAACGATATCCGCCTCGGTTCGGGCGGTCCCGACCACAGTCACCCCGGCCTCCGCCAACACCCGGGCGATGCCTGCCCCGACGCCCTTCCCGGCGCCGGTGACGATCGCGACCTGTCCGTCCAACCGGAACTGCTCCAATGCCATGCTGGACTCCTTCGGCCGCGTGCGACGGATGCGCCGTTCAATCTATGAATTTTACTGACTTTAGTCAATGAATCTCTGGCATTCAGGCTGGAAACAGCGTGTACCGTCCAACAATGACCAGATATTGCAAGCCTTTCTGAGCGGAGCACGTCATACTTGTCGGGTTAGCCCGGAAAATCAGACTCGAGTCAGGTCAATTTGCGAGGGATGAAATGGCTGTGACGGACCGGCTGTCGGCGCGAGAAGCGAAGCGCCTGCAGACAAGGGAGCGATTGATGGGCGCCGCGATCGCGGAGTTCGCCCGGGCCGGGATGGCCGAGGCCGACGTCGGCGCCATCGTGGCCGCCGCCGGCGTCGCCCACGGGACCTTCTTCTTCCACTTCCCCACCAAGGAGCACGCTCCGCAACGTCCGCGCGACGTAATCCTCCAGCAGCGCGCGGCCCGTAGGCCAGTGGTTGGTGGTGATCAAC
>NZ_LZJJ01000485.1:0-965 GCF_001667625.1 Mycobacterium sp. E1715 | reverse complement strand
CCGCTCGGCGGACAGCACCACCATCCGGCACCACCACGGTTCGGTGAGAAAGCCTTCCCCGATGCCCAACACGCGGGAGCGCACGGTGGTGTGCCGCACCAGGTCGGTGATCCCGTGCAGATCCGCGAGAAGCCGAAAGCCGTTGTCCGGCAAGGCTTTGACAACGCCCGGGGACACCACCCAGCCGGGCGCCGCGAACAGTCGGGTGCGCAGTCCTAGGTGCTCGAGCACCCGGTCGGCGGCCATCAGCCGCAAGTTGGCCTCATGGGCCCGCAGGATGGCGAATTCACCGCGGCGCTTCTTGGTGGCGGCATCGTCATAGCCGTGCAGCACGATCGCGTCACCACCGGACCTCCGGCCGGTCAGCCATTCGACGGTTCGCGGGTCGCGGTCGAGTCGGTAGTCACCGCTGAGCCGAGGGGCCACCAACAACGACACCGGGACATTGCGGGCATCCATCTGAGCGCAGAACGCCTCAACGTCGTCGAGGGTGCGTTCGCCTATCCCCGAGACCGAGACGATCAATTTTCCAGCCACACCCGCAGTTTGACGATCTCAGGTGTCGGAATGGTGAAGGACACGCAGACGGCAGGCGTATATCGAAACCGCTGGGCCGCTGGTCGCGCGGGATGCGCGCCACCCGAACGGGGTCCCGCGGGCTGACGGCGCTGGAATCGGTTCGATATGCTAAGCAACGCCATGGATCAGGCCCCTTACGTAGCGGCCGACACGCCGCTGCCTTACGACCCCGCCCCGCAGCTGGGCGAGGGCGAGCGGGAGTATCCCGACAAGCTCGACGCCGGCCTGTTGCGGATTTCCGGCGTCTGCATCCTGGCCACGGTCATGGCGATCGTGGACGTCACCGTCGTCAGCGTCGCGCAACGCACCTTCATCGACCAATTCGGGTCTTCCCAGGCCGTCGTCGCGTGGACTATGACCGGCTACACGTTGGCGTTGGCGACGGT
>NZ_LZJJ01000484.1:0-4840 GCF_001667625.1 Mycobacterium sp. E1715 | reverse complement strand
CGTTGGACATGACCAGCCGTTTGCACATCGGCGTGTAGTCCGGGGTCAGGGCCCTGCGCAGCTCGGGGTCGCGGACCTCTCGCAGGCTGGCGCGGCACAGCGCCCCCATGATCTTTCGGCGCAGTCCCGGCTTGGTGAGCCCGGCGGCGAAGGTGTCGTAGCCGAAGCTGTAGCACCGGTAGGCCAGCCGGTCGAGCCAGCCGAACCGGTTGTGGGTGATGCTGGTGAGCCGGCTGTAGCGGGGGTTGGGCAGGCGAAGCACCCACTGCGCGGTGCGCTGGAAGAGCATGACGCGGTCCGCGACACCGGCCAGGCCGCAGACCAGCTGAACCCCAGTCGAGCCGTTGCCCACGATCGCGATCCGGCGGCCGCGCACGTCGACGGCGTGATCCCAGCGCGCGGAGTGAAAGGCGCGCCCGCCGAAGTCGTCCAGGCCGGGGATCGACGGCAGGCGCGGGTGATGCAGTACACCGGTGGCGCAGATCAAGAAGTCGACGGTCGACTCCTCGCCGGCGGCCGCGCGCAACCGCCACCGGCCGTCCTCGAAGCGGGCGTGGGAGATTTCGGTGCCGAACCGGATGCGATCGCGCAGTCCGAACCGGTCGGCGACATCGCGGAGGTAGGCCTGGATCTCGCCGCCGGGCGAGAACAGGTGCGACCAGTTCGGGTTCTGGGCGAACGTGTACTGGTAGACCCGCGACGGGATGTCGCAGACCAGGCCGGGGTAGGTGTTCTCCCGCCAGGTGCCACCGACCTCGTCGGCCTTCTCGTAGATCGTGACATCGGTTATGCCGCTGCGCAGCAACGCGATTGCGACGCACAGCCCCGACATACCCGCTCCGACGACGGCTACGGAGGGCTCGCGTCGCGGGGTCACGGCTACTCCGACTCGGCGCGCTGCTTGAGGCGCTGCAGGGTGAGCCGGATGTGTTCGGCGTTGGCGGCCACGCGATCTGGAACACCGGTGGCCTTTCCCGCGATCGTGCGGAACCAGCCGGGTCTGCGGTCCCAGGTGCTCTCGGTGACCCGGCAACCACCGTCGGCCGCCTCGATGTCGTACTGCCAGCGCGCGATCGGCAGCATGGAGTGCCGCACGTCGAACGCGAACAGCCGGCCCGGTTCCGCGTCGGTGACCGTGCACTTGGTGCTCCAGCGCCGTTTGGCGCTTGCGTTGTGCCCGGTGAACACCGCCCCGGGGCGCGCCGCGTTCCCCTTGCGCCATTCCATCGCCTCGGCTTCCTCGGCGAACGAGGCCAGGGTGGGCAGGTCGGTGATGAGCCGGTACACGACGTCCGGGCGGGCGTTGACCTGCACGGTTTCCGTCACGCAGGGGTCAGTCATGCGCCGATCATAGCCACGGTGCGGACCGCTCCACGTCGATTGCGGCGCATCCGAACTTTCTCCACACTTGAGGGCGAACCAAAGCAAGGGGTAATTCATGCGAGTCGGCGTACCGACCGAGACCAAGGCCAACGAATTCCGGGTGGCGATCACGCCCGCCGGCGTCGCCGAACTGAGCCGCCGCGGCCACGAGGTGCTCGTCCAGGCGGGCGCCGGGGAGGGATCGTCGATCCCCGACGAGGAGTTCAAGGCCGCGGGCGCCCAGTTGGCCGGCTCTGCCGAACAGGTGTGGGCCGAAGCCGATCTGCTGCTCAAGGTGAAGGAACCGATCGCGTCCGAATACGGGCTGCTGCGCGCGCGGCAGGTGCTGTTCACCTACCTGCACCTGGCCGCCTCCCGCGACTGCACCGAGGCGCTATTGTCTTCCGGCACAACATCGATCGCCTATGAGACCGTGCAGACGTCCGATGGCGCCCTCCCGTTGCTGGCTCCGATGAGTGAGGTCGCCGGCCGACTCTCGGCGCAGGCCGGCGCCTACCATCTGATGCGCTCCCACGGCGGGCGCGGGGTGCTGATGGGCGGGGTCCCGGGCGTCAAACCCGCGGACGTGGTGGTGATCGGCGCCGGTACGGCCGGCTACAACGCCGCTCGGGTCGCCAACGGCATGGGCGCGAGCGTGACGGTGCTCGACGTCAACATCGGCAAGCTCCGACTCCTCGACGCGGAGTTCGGCGGACAGGTCCGCACGCGCTACTCGTCCGCCTACGAGCTGGAGGGCACCGTCACGCGCGCGGACCTGTTGATCGGGGCGGTCCTGCTACCCGGCGGCAAGGCGCCCAAGCTGATCTCGAATTCACTTGTGGCGCAGATGAAACCGGGTGCCGTGCTGGTCGACATCTCGATCGATCAGGGCGGCTGCTTCGCCGATTCCCGGCCGACCACCCACGATGACCCGACGTTCGCCGTGCACGAAACCCAGTTCTACTGCGTGGCGAACATGCCCAGCGCGGTACCCAAGACGTCAACCGTGGCGCTGACCAACGCGACGATGCCGTACGTGCTGGCGCTGGCCGACCGCGGCTGGCAGGCGGCTTGCCGGTCGGATCCCGCTCTGGGCAAAGGCCTTTCGACGCACGGCGGGGCGCTGTTGTCCGAGCGGGTGGCCGCCGACCTCGGTCTGCCGTTCACCGATCCGGCGAGCCTGCTGGCCTAGTCGGACTCCACCAGGCTGGCGATGATGTCGGCCGCCGGCCCGGGCTGGGCCTCCTTGAACGACGTTCCGGCCCACAGCGGTATACCGTTCGGGTCCTCCATGGCGGCCGCGGCCTCCCGGATCGGCGAGGTCATCTGGTTCACCTCCGGGTAGCCCAGCGGCGCCACGTTGTCGAGCAGGCGGGTGAAGTTGTTCTCCAGGCCCCGCGCGTAGCGGCCCGAGAAGGCGCGGGTCACCACCGTCGTGCCGAAAACCGGGTTTTTCAGAGCGGTGCGGTGCGCGGTGCTGGTGCCCGCCTCGTCGCTGAGCAGCAGCGCGGTGCCCACCTGCACGGCCACCGCGCCGCGGTGCAGCACCGCGGCGACGTCCCGGGCGTTGCCCAGGCCGCCCGCCGCGATGATCGGGACGTCATGGGCGTGGCGGATGCGGTCGATCAGGTGGTGCAGCGATTCGTTGCCGGGCTCCATGTCGGGCGCGAAGGTGCCCCGGTGCCCGCCCGCGTCCGGACCCTGGACGATCAGGCTGTCCGCACCGGCGGCGACGGCCACGCCGGCCTCGTACGGCGAGGTCACCGTGACCATCACCAGCAGGCCGAGCGCCCCGAGCCGCCGGATGACGTCGGGCGGCGGCACCCCGAAGGTGAAGGACACCAGCTCGGGCCGCACGTCGGCCACCACCTCGAGCTTGCGCTCCCAGTCGTCGTCGTCGCCGTAGTGCGGGTGGCCGACCTCGACTTGGTAGTAGTCGGCGATCTCCTCGAGTTCTTCGGCGTAGTAGTCCAGCGCCATCCAGTCGGCGACGCTTGGTTGGGGCACGAACAGGTTGACGCCCAGCGGGCCGGTGGTCGCCGCGCGCGCGGCGGCGATGTCCTCGGCGAACCGGTCCGCGCTGCGGTGACCACCGGGGACGAACCCGAGCCCGCCCGCGTTGGACACCGCCGCGGCCAGCTCGGGCGTGCCCGGTCCGCCGGCCATCGGCGCGCCCACGATGGGCACCATGATGTCCCAAAAGCCCAGTACCACGGGGCTAATTCGCTGACGGCGAGCGCCGGCACGGCGCGAGTGAGGAGGCGAACATGCGGGTTAAGATACCATCGCCCGAAGTTGTTGGGGCAGTGACCGTTTGGAGGCATACGGGCCCAGGACCGCGGCGCCGTACGGCTGGCTCAGCAGCCGGTGGGCCACCGCGTTGACCTCCTCGACGGTCACTTGGTCGATCTGCCGCAGGGTGTGCTCGATGCTGCGGTGCTCGCCGTAGTTCAGTTCGTTGCGGCCCAGCCGGCTCATCCGGGAACTGGAATCCTCCAGACCGAGGACGAGCCCGCCCCGCAGCGACCCCTTGGCGATGCGGCACTCCGCTTCGGTGATGCCGTCGCGGGCCACCGACTCGAGAACCTCGTTGGTCACCTGCATCACCTCGGCGAACCGCTCGGGCTGGCAGGCGGCGTAGACGGAAAGCGCGCCGCTGTCGGCGAAGATGTCGACCGTGGAATAGACCGAATAGGCCAGCCCCCGCAACTCCCGAACCTCTTGGAACAGGCGGGAACTCAGGCCGCCGCCCAGCGCGCTGTGCAGCACGGACAGCGCCCAGCGGTGCCGCCAGCCACGCCCGGGGGTGCGCACGCCCAGCGACACGTGCGTCTGCTCGGCGTCCCGGTTGCCCAGCATCAGGCCGGGCCGTCCGGTCACCCGCCCGGCGCCCTTGCGCGGGGCTATCGGCCGGCGCCCGCGGACCAGGTGCGGCCCGAAGTGCTCGCGCACCAGCGCGACCACCTCGTCGTGGTCGACGTTGCCGGCCACCGCGACCACCATGCGCTCCGGCGTGTAGCGCCGGACGTGAAAGGAGTGCAGCTGGGCCCGGGTCATCGACGACACGGAGCGCGCGGTGCCGATCACCGGCCGGCCCACCGGATGGTCACCGAACATCGCGCCCAGGAACATGTCGCCCAGCGCGTCCTCGGGGTCGTCGTCGCGCATGGCGATCTCCTCGAGCACCACGTCACGTTCCAGCTCGACGTCCTCGGCGGCGCAGCGACCGTTGAGCACCACGTCGGCGACCAGGTCGACCGCCAGTTCCAGGTCGCTGTCCAGCACGTGCGCGTAGTAGCAGGTGTGCTCCTTGGCGGTGAACGCGTTCAGCTCCCCGCCGACGGCGTCCATCGCCTGCGCGATGTCCACGGCGCTGCGGGTGGGCGTCGATTTGAACAGCAGGTGCTCGAGGAAGTGCGCCGCTCCCGCCACGGTGGCACCCTCGTCCCGCGATCCCACGCCGACCCAGACCCCGACG
>NZ_LZJJ01000483.1:0-760 GCF_001667625.1 Mycobacterium sp. E1715 | reverse complement strand
ATCCGGCCATCCACTACCTGACCAGCCCGCTCCGCAAGGCCGCGGCCGCGGCGGGCAAGCCCGGCTACGTGCACCTGGGTTGCGGGCTCGACGGCCGCGCCTTCCGGCTCACCGTGCCGCCGTCGGCCTCGTGGTTCGACGTCGACCAGCCCGGTGTCATCGAGCTGCGGCGACGGCTCTATCAGGACACCGAGCGGTACCGGATGATCGGCTCGTCGGTGACCGATCCGGGGTGGCTGGACCAGGTTCCGATCGATCGCCCCACGCTGGTCATCGCCGAGGGCCTGCTGATGTACCTGACCGAACAGCAGGTCCGCGACTTATTGCAGCGTCTGACCGGCCGATTCCAAAGCGGCGAAATGCATTTCGACACGCTCTCGGCGCTGGCGCCGTTGCTGTCGAAGCTGTTCACCCGCGGGATCATCAAGTGGGGCATCCGCGATGCGCGGGAGCTGGAGAACTGGAATCCTCGGCTGCGCCTGCTCGAACAGGTCCCGGCGCTGGCAGGTTACCAACAGATCGAATCGGCGCCGGTTCGGTTCGTGTACAAACTCACCTGTGCGACTCCCGGCGGCCGGTATGACGTGCTGAACCGCTTCGAATACTCATAGGTCGGAAGCCAGCCGCCGAAGAATCTCGGCGGTGGGTTCGGCGGTGGCATTCCGGTACCCGGTGCCCGCCCACAGGTGCACGTAGCCGGGCTTGCCCGCCGCGGCCGCGGCCTTGCGGAGCGGGCTGGTCAGGTAGTGGATGGCCGGAT
>NZ_LZJJ01000482.1:0-872 GCF_001667625.1 Mycobacterium sp. E1715 | reverse complement strand
GCACACCATCAGCGCCGGCGAGGCCGGCGCGCTGATGCACGGGCCCACCTTCATGGCCAATGCGCTGGCCTGCGCGATGTCGGTGCTGCACAGCGTGGCGGCCAGGGTGACGTAGCCGCCGGTCAGAGCCTTGCCCACGCACATGATGTCCGGGCTCACCCCGGCGTGGTCGGCCGCGAACAGCTCGCCGGTGCGGCCGAAGCCGGTGGCGATCTCGTCGAAGATCAGCAGCACGTCGTGCCGCCGGCACAGCTCGCGCAGGTCGCGCAGGTAGCGGGGGTCGTGGAAGCGCATCCCGCCGGCGCCCTGCACCACCGGTTCGACGATGACGGCCGCCAGTTCGCCGGCGTGCTCGGCGAGCTGCTGCTCGAACGCCGCGGTGTAGCCGGGGTCGTAGTCGCGCGGGACCTGCGGGGCGAACACCTGGCGGGCCAGGATGTCGGTCCACAGCGTGTGCATGCCGCCGTCGGGATCGCAGACGCTCATCGGCGTGAACGTGTCGCCGTGGTAGCCGCCCCGCCAGGTCATCAGCCGGTGCTTGCCGGGCCGGCCGCGGCTGCGCCAGTACTGAAGCGCCATCTTGACCGCGACCTCGACGGACACCGATCCGGAATCGCTGAAGAACACGGTGTCCAGCCCGGCCGGGGTGATGTCCACCAGCAGCTGCGCCAGCCGGGCGGCCGGTTCGTGCGTGAGCCCGCCGAACATGACGTGGTTCATCACTCCCAGCTGCGTGGTCAGCGCCGCGTCCAGCACCGGGTGGCCGTGCCCGTGAATCGCGGTCCACCACGAGCTCATCGCGTCGAGCGCCTCGATCGGCTCGCCGTCCCGGATCAACGTCAACGTGGCCCCCCGCGCGGCGACCGCGACCA
>NZ_LZJJ01000481.1:0-2165 GCF_001667625.1 Mycobacterium sp. E1715 | reverse complement strand
CGACGTCGCCCCGCAGCGCCAGCACCTGCGACCGCAGTTGCGGTGCGGAGGTGGTGTGGGGATCGACGGGCGTACCGAGGCGTACCTCCATCGGGCCGGGCATGAAGCTTCCGTCCTTCGGCAGGACGTCGGCAGTCCCCACGATCGCTACCGGAACGATCGGCACGCCGCAGTCTCGTGCCAGACGTACTGCGCCGAAACGAAATTCGCCAATCACGCCGTCTGTCGATCGCGTTCCCTCGGGGTAGATGACGACGGTCCGTCCCGCGCGAAGCGCGGGGCCGGCGGCCGCGAGCAGCGCGTCGTAGTTGCCGTCGCCCGAGCGTCGCACCGGCAGTATCCCGATCAGCGAGGTCGCGATGAAGCGTCGCACCGGCACGTCGAACCAGTAGTCGGCCGCCGCGCCGAAGACAGGACGAGCTGCGGACGGCAGCGCCGCCACCAGCACCGCGGTGTCCGCGTGGGAGGCGTGGTTGGCGACGACGACACAGCCGCCCTTGGCGTTCCAACGCCCGGTCACCGTCAGCCCGCCCGAGACGGCACACACCGTCCGCCAGAGCCGGTGCCGAAGCACGCTCGCAATCCGGCCGGTGGTCATGCCGCCACCAGCGCCATGGGCAGCGTGACGGCATTGGAGAGGTGAGCCGCGGTAACCGGTTGCGTGATCGCATCAAAGTGCTCGAACAGCGCGACAGGCACAGTCGCTTCGATCTGCAGATCGCGGGGAACGAAGTCCGGCACGCGCTGCGCCTTCAGTTCGCGATGCGCGGCCCGCAACCGCAGAATGGTCGTGAGCAGTGATCCGTTCACCAACTGCACCAGCAGGACGGGCATGATCACGGGGAATGCGGTGGCCAGCACCAGGAACAGGCAGCGTTCGGTCTTGCCGAGCGGTCCGCCGTTCCGCCGCGTGAGGCCTGCAGCGGCAACGGCCAGCGATGCGAAGGTCGGCAGTGTGGCGGCCAGCGCCGCCAGCAGGACCTGAAGCACCGGCCAGGACAGCCAGTTCAGTCCGGGGCCGTGCTGCCGCGCCGCCCAGACCGCCAGGCCGCCGAAGGCGAGCAGATCGGCGGCGCGGTCGCCGACTTCGTTGACGACGAAGCCCCATGGCCGGCTCACCCCACGAGCTCGGGCGACCGCCCCGTCGAGGTTCGCGCCCGCCAGGCGCATCACCATCAAGACCGCCGCCAGCGGCCACCATCCGAACGCGATGGCAGTTCCCGCAGCGCCCGCCGCCGCGACACCCGCCGCGGTGAAGACGTCGGGAGACACTCGACGAGCCACCGCGATGTGGACGATCGGGGCCAGCCTCTTGGTGAACCACGGCTTCAATGCGTAGAGGCCGGCCACGCGAGTTTTACGAGAAGTCGAAGGGGCTGCGTGATGGATAGCGACGTTGGTGTTGATGGCCGGCTCCTTTCGTTTCGTGCCGAGTCCTACAGGGGACGCGCCACCTGGTGGCGGCGCGTGCGACAAGTAAATGGAGGCGCACGGACTACCGATCCCAATTCGTTGACGTGCCGTCACCAAAATGAGGCGATCACCTCATGCGCGGCCGTGGGCGCCGCCGCAAGACTTGGGTCACCGCGTGACATCGCCACCGATCGACGAGGGGAAACCGTGACGACTCCTGGACCACACCCGCGCCCGCGTCGCCTCATCGCCGGTGCTGTCATGGCCGCGGTCGCCGCGTTCGCGTCGGCGTTCCTGGCGGCCCCGCCCGCCGCGGCATTCACCTACCCCGACCCGATCTGTAATGGGATGGCCTGCAGCTACCAGTGGTGTCCCGGCATGCCGCTACCGATGGCGTCGGCGGGGACGCCCAACTGGGACATGAATGCCTGGCACCGGTTCATGATCGGACAGATTTCCGCCAACTCGCCGGCGTGGGTGACCAACGGAGGGCTCAACCGCCAGGTCAGGCCGATGGTCATCGAGGGTGACCCGGGACCCTGCCCGGGCTGCGTGAGCTGATCGCCGGTTGCCGGCGCGTTCCGGTCGCCTTCCGAGTCCGCTATCGGTTGCCTCGGTGATTCGGTCCCCGGGTGCTATTCAATTCACCGGTGCCCCCAGTCGGACTCGAACCGACACTGGGCGGATTTTAAGTCCGCTGCCTCTGCCAATTGGGCTATGGGGGCCCGGCGGCGAATCTAGCGCGCGGGCGC
>NZ_LZJJ01000480.1:0-6739 GCF_001667625.1 Mycobacterium sp. E1715 | reverse complement strand
CAGGCCGTGGTTGACCCGCGCCGCAGTGGCGACATCGCGGATCGACGTGGCGGCCGGCCCACGTTCGGCGAACAACTGGCTCGCGCTGTCCAGGATCGCCGCGACCACCTCGTCGCGCCCCGTGGGGCAAACCACCTGGTCCGATGGGCTTGTGCCGTCTGTAGTCATATGACTACACTACCGGAGAATGCACTGTAGTCGACTGACTACAGTCCTCGACCAAGGAGATGATCCGCGATGACGCAGACGCTGACCCAACCGCAGACGCTGAGTGTGGAGTACCAGGAGCTGATGGCCAGGGCCGACGAGGTGGAGGCCGCGATCCCGGGTCAGCCCGCCGACAACGCTGAAGCGCCCTGCGCCCTGGCCATGGTCACCGCCGCCGTCGCGCAACTTGCGTTGTCCGCCGACAATATGCGGCTCTACCTGGGGGTCGGCGTACGCGAGCGCGGCCGCCTCGCGGAGTCGCTGCGCAACGCCGCGAAGGCCTACGAGGAGGTCGACGAGAACTCGCAAGAGGCCATCGACGACGGCACGTCGGTGCAGGCCGCGGCGCCCGGCGTCACCGGCGAAGGTCCCGATCCGGTGGCACTCGGCGACACGAAAAAGGTTGGGGCTTCGTCGATTGAGCCGACGCCGTACTGCCCGGTCCGGCAGGCCGCCGAGGAGATCGCCGAACTCGATCAGGGCGTCTCACTCGACCTGTTCGCGCAAACGTGGGCCGATCACCAGCGGACACTGCTAGAGGCCCGCTATCGTTTCCGGCCGTTCGTCGAATGGTACGGCGACGCCACATACGCCGTTGAAGACAACTTCGATTCGCATCGGTCATGGCTCGACCAGATGGCGGCGTTGTCCGGCACGATGGTCAGCCAGGCGCAAGGCGTCGTGTCGACGCACCGTTGGGCCGTCACGGAACATCCCACCGTCGCGCAGCTGAAAGAGCTCGACGACGCGTGGGTGTACTTCCAAGGCCATCTGCCGGCAGAACATTGGAAAGGCAGCGTCAAGCCCGCGTTGGAAGAGGAATACGCGCGGCTGCAGAAGAAGTCGGAGGAGGTCCTGGCGGAATACCAGAGGAGGGCGGCGCTGCCGTTGGCGCCTATCAATCCGCCCAAGCCCCCCGCCGCCTACTACGTCGCCCCGCCCCCTGAGCCCGGCTCGTACGAGACGGATCCCGACACCCCATACGACGAGTTGCCGTACGGCGACGAGTACCTGAACACCCCCACCGGCATGCCGAGTGCGCCGTTCACCGGTACGCCGGCGATGCCCACCGACCCGACCGGGGCGGGCGCTTGGAGGGGGGCGCCCGCCCCGTCGAAGGGCCCGGGGCTGAAGCCGGCCGGGCTGGGCGGCGGCGGGACCGGTGTGCCGTCGATGCCGTTGCAACCCGCGGTAGACGCCGAAGCGCCGCAACGGTCCACCGGGGCGGCGGCCGGGTCCTCGGGTCCTGGCCGCGGGATCCCAAGCGGCGGTGGCGGATTGGGCGGCGGCATGGGCGGGGCGCCGATGGGCGCCCCCGGTGCGCAGGGGCAACCGAACGGCAAGGGCAAGCGTCCGCAATCCGACGAGGAGGCGATCTACACCGAGCGGCGGCCGTGGACCGAGGGCGTGATCGGCCGGCGGCGCAGGGAGGTCGCGGAGGCAAAGGACGCCCGGTGATCGGCTGACGCCCCGACGAAGGCGGGCCTTCTCCGCTCCCGGCCGAGGGGTGCCGGGAATGTTGGACGAAGGCCCGCTTCTTCGTCCGAGCGAGGGGTCGCCGACCGACTCACGATGCGTCGGAGAGCGCCGCCGACAACAACCCGGTCAGGTGCTTCCAGTACAACCAATCGGCGACCGCGGCTCGCTGGGCCACGGGATCGGCCGCGGTGTGCGCCTGTGCGACCAGCACCTCCTGGGCGTGCTCGGCGTAACGATGGAAGGCCCGCAGGTGCGCGGCCTGCCGCCCGGGGGAGCGGCTGGCCAGCGGCTTCATCACGTCGAACCACAGCATCGGCCGCTGGTCGACGGGCGGAGCGGGATCCTCGGCCGATTTCGGCACCTGCGCCAGCATCTCCTGCAGGCTGATCTTGCCTTCGGCCAGCGAGGCGGCGAGGTGAGCCGCGGCGTCGGAGTCCATCAGTTCGTCAGGGGCCCGCTGGCTGTCTGCCGACGGGGTCGCATCGGCGGGCGCCGGCGGCAACAGGTTGACCAGCCGGACGTCCGTGGTGGCGGCCAGCCGGTCGGCCGCCTCCGGGTCCACGACGGCCAGCCGGGATAGACCGACCATGTCGCCGTTGTCCGGGATGTCGTCGGGCTTCAGCAGGACCTTCGCGGCACCGGGATCCGAATTGGCCAGCTGCTCCTCGGTCGCGATCACCGCGCGCAGCTTCTGGTCGTGGTGCTGCGCCCAACCCTGAACGGCCATCACCGGGTAGGTGGCCCAGCGCGCCCGTTCCGCGGCGGGAATGGCGTCGTCGGCGCTGGCCATCTGCACCTGTTCGGGTAATTGCACCCCGTCGGGGATGTAGGCGAGCCCGTAGCTGTTGGCCACCACGATCTGCCCGTCGGTGGTCACCGCCGTCACCCAAAAGAATCCGAGTTCGCCGGCACCGTTGGCGCCGGGTGCGTTCAGGGCCGCCGCAATGCGCCGCGCCAATCGCAGCGGATCGGCCTGGCGGCGCGCCGCGTCGGCGGTGGCTGCGTCCGCGATGGCGTCGCGTTCGGCGCGCGCCTTCGAAACCGGGATGATTGGTGTCACGACAACGGCATCCGCCGCGTCGCTCCGCTCGGTCGATGCCGGGTCGCCGGCGGACGCGGCGGGTCGGGCCGGCGCCGGCCGATTGCCGGCGGCCGCGGGTCGCGTGCTGGCCGAACCGGTTGGCGGCTTCTGCGCCGCCGAAGCACCTGCGCCCGCCCCGGCGCCGCCACCGCGCGATCCGCCGCCCGAGGCGCCCGGCAGTCCGGCCGGCATGCCGGCCCCGCCGACGGGCGCGGCCGTCGCCGACTCTTCCGTCCGGGGCGCGACCGACGGCGACATCAGCGACGCCGGCGTCATGCCCTTGCCGCGTCCGCCCGCGCCGAGCGGTTCCGCCGACGCCGCCGGGCTCAGCGGCGCCGCGGGAGCCGACGGCGGTGCCGGTACACCGCCGGGACCGCCCGGGCCGCCAGGCACGGCGGGGCCACCCCCGCCGGGTTTGACGGCCGGTGGGGCGGGCACCTGCCCGGGAACGGTCGGCATTCCGGGCGGGGGCTGCGCGCCTGGCCCCGGTGTGGGCATTGCCGAAGGTGGCATCGCGGGGGGCGCCAGCGGGGGCGCCGCCGGCGGTGGCGTCACCGGCGCCGGTGGCGCGGGGCCGGGCCGCGGACCGTCTTCCTCGACGGGCGGCGCCGGCGATGATGGACCGTCCGGCAGCGTGACCGGCGGCGGCGTCTTCTGATCGAGCAAGTCCCGCAGCGCATTGTGGGGCGGCTTCCACGCCTTGCTCGCCACGATCCGCTCGGCGGTGCCGGTGACCACGCTGAGGTTCGCCCCGTAGGCGGTGCTGAGCACCGAGTTGATCGCGGTGGTCCGCTCGGCGGCGTCCAGGGTGGAGTCGTTCTCGAGGGCGCGGATTTCCGTCTGCGCGGCCTCGACGATGTCACTGACATCCCATTTGGCCTGGGTGACCGAATCGGCGACATACCGCTGCCAGGTGATGACCGTCGCCAGGCCGTTCTGCAGCTTCTTGAGCTCATCGATGTTGGTGCCGAGCTCGCTCTTGGCCGCGGCGGCGGCACCGCCGGACCAGAATCCTCCGTCGAAGATGTCGCTCTGCTCGTGCTGGCAGGTCTCCAACACCGCGGTGACCTGCCGCAGCACCTCGGTGTACTGCTGCGCCCGGTCGTAGTAGTTGTCCTCGTCCACCTCGGGCCAGGCGTCCGGGGTGAGCATCTGCGCGGCATACTCGCTGACCGGCTTCGCGACGCCCATCGCCTACTCCTGCGCCGGCGGCATGCGCCAACGCGTCGGCCGCTGGAGGGTACCGGACATCATGGTTAGCAAGCGTAATCGAGGTTCAGCCAAGCCAACTGCGCCAAATTGAGCGTGGGTCCCCGCCGGTCCGGAGCATTCAAACCCCTGTCCGGCACCGGGTTTCGCTCAGGTTAAGCCGAGGGTCTCTTTGAGCGAACCGGCGATGCCGGCGACCAACTCGATGAGCCGGTCCTCCTCGGCGTCGATCGCGGCGGTCGCGACGGCCCGCGCGTTGCCGATCGCCTCGTTGACGCGCTCCCCGACCGTTTCGGCTCCCAGGCGCAGCAGGCCGTCCTCGATGTGGAGACCGGTCAAGCAGAGTCGGGCATTGAGGGTTGCCTCGACGGTCTTCGATTCGTCTGTGGCCGTGAACGTTTCGGTATTCGTTCGGTGCTGCTGGTCCTCCAACGCCGACTGGAACAGCTGCGCCTGCCGCAGCGCCTCTGCCACCTGGGGGTGCATCTCCACGGTCATTTGGGATCCTTACTTCTCGGGTGCTGTCTTGCGCGGGCGGTTCCCGATGACGCCCTCGGTCCATGCGCGTTCCTCGGTGTAGAGCGACTCGTCGTCCGATTGCACGCGTTTGCCCTTGCCCTGGTTTTGGTTCTGGCCGGGCCCGCCCATCGGCGCCATCCCGCCGCCCATGCCGCCACCGGCGGCGCCGCCAACGCCCGGCATTCCGCGGCCCGGGCCCGCGCCACCGGGTGCCGCGCCGGCGGGCCGGGACGCCGCCTCGGAATCCACCGCGGGCTGCAATGGCATCGACGGCACACCGGCCCCGCCGCCGCCCAACCCGGCCGGTTTGACCCCGCCTCCCCCGGGCAGACCCGGCTTGCCCTTCAATGCATCTTTCATGGCGGCGTCCATGGCCGGCTGGTCCGCCGCCCCCGGCATGCCGCCCCCCGGCATCGGCGGCACCATGGGCGTCATGGGGGTGGCGGGCGCCCCGGTTCCGTCGCCGGTGGGCCAACCGCCCGGAATGGTCGGATCGATCGTTCCGTCGCCCGGCGCATTCGGGTCGGGGGGCGCCGAAATGCGGGTGGCGGCGGGCGGAGCCTTGGGATTCACCGGCGGCAGCGGCAGCGACGCGTTCGCGATGTACATGTTGAGCGACGTCTCCGATTTCTGCTGCAGGCTTTCATACCAGCTGACCGCCATGTACAGGTAATACGGATACGACGTCACATACCGCTGGTACCAGTAATCACATTGCGACACTTCGTAACTCGTGGGGTGTTCCGCCTCGACGGTCCACTTTCCGTCATAGTCATGCGTCTGACGATCGCCCATGACCCGAGCTTTCTTGTGGGCGTCGACGACTCTCAGGGCCTGGTTTCCGAGGCTGACGCACAATTGAGCCATCGAGTAGATCCACTGCCGTTGTGCCTCGAAATTCAACTCGACCGCTGCGCATGCCTCGCCCTCCCACGAGCTGAACGGCCGGAAACGGTAGGTCTCCTTCTGGAATTCTCGTTGGAAGTTGTCCCACTCCTTCGCGAACGCCTTGAAGGCGGTGCCCTGGTCGCCGGACTCGATGGCCGTCGCCGCCTGCCTGACCTCGTAGTAGGGGTACTCGAACGCCGGCGGTGGCGGTGGGGGCGGGGGCAGGTAGCCGCCGAAGTCCTCGTCCGGGTCGCAATTGGCCGTCATCCGGTCGCTTCCGTTGCCGACCCCCGATGCGGACGAACCGCCGTCGACGGCGTTGATGGCCTCGGCGCTGCCCTCGTCGACCTCTTCGTAGGCTTTGGCGGCGTTGCGGAGTGATTTCGCCAGCGCCCGCCACTCCCGCTCGCACGCCCTGAGGTAAAGCCGCATCGAGTCGGCGGAAAGCGCGAGTTGGGTGGCGGCATCGTTGACAAAAGAGAGGGCACACGGGGCTGCGGGATTGGTGGCCGGGATGGCCGGCAGCGCCGCCTCGATCTCATTGGCCCGCGCCATGAGTTCTTCGTATTCGACCTTCAACGTCTGCGGCATATCGGCTGGCTCTCCTTACGCTGAAGTCATCGTCGGCCGAATCGAAAACCGCCGAGGCCGCGGCAGTGTCGGTGAGGTGTGCCGCAACGTCACTCGTTCGACACCGTGGCCCGCGGGCGCGAGGAGACTGGCGTTGCCCGCTGAGTCGGCGCGGTCGACAGCAGGATGCGGTGCAGTCACCGACCACCCCTTTCGTGTCGCCGAGTCATCGGGCGGTGTAGGGGCACGCCAACCGCCATCGGAGTTATCCTAATTCACCCAAGAGGGCCCGCGCGCAGCAATTTGCCGTACCGATTTGGCACACTTTCGGCTCGAAAATGCGTGGTGTACCGGGGTGCAATGCGCACACATTGCGCCGCATTGGTCCGCCCGAAGGCGTTGCGGCCTCGCCCTTCTCGACGGCGTGCGGGCCAGGCGGCGCCCGACCGTCACACCCCGGCCGGTCGGAAGAAAACCCCGTCGGCCTGCAGCAGTCGCCCGGTTCGGACATCGAAGAAGAACGGCGCGAATCCGGCCAACGCCATGCCCAGTGAGCGCATCAGGTCCATCGCCTCGTCGGCGAGCATGCCACCGTCGTACAAGGGCTCGAACGAGAGCTCGAGCTGCACTCCGACGCAGCGATCGTGCACCGTTGTCTCCCCGCCGGCGATCACCTGCCTCTCGAACCCCTGGACGTCGAGCTTGAGGAATGCCACGTCGTCGGGCAGCAAGAGCTCGGGCGCCAGGGAATCGAGTCGACGGAGGGCCACCTCCTCGGTGCCGATG
>NZ_LZJJ01000479.1:0-2028 GCF_001667625.1 Mycobacterium sp. E1715 | reverse complement strand
CTGATCGACTCGCTGGTGACGGCAGGCCGCGTCGACCCCGCCGAGCGCAAAGAGCTGCTGGAGTCGATGACCGACGAGGTCGCGCAGCTGGTGCTCACCGACAACGAGGATCAGAACGACCTGATCGGCACCAGCCGCGCCAACGCGGCAAGCCTGCTGCCGGTGCACGGCAGGCAGATTCAGTACCTGGTCGACGAGCGAGGGCTCAACCGGGAACTCGAAGCGCTGCCATCGGAGAAGGAGATCGACCGCCGGTGCGAGGCCGGCATCGGGCTCACCTCGCCCGAGCTGTGCACGCTGATGGCGCACGTCAAACTCGGGCTCAAAGAGGAGATGCTGAACACCGAGCTGACCGAGCAGGACGTGTTCGCGTCCCGGTTGCCCCAATACTTCCCGACGCCGTTGCGGGAACGGTTCACCCCGGAGATCCGCACCCACCAGCTGCGCCGCGAGATCGTCACCACCATGCTGATCAACGACCTGGTCGACACCGCAGGCATCAGCTACGCGTTTCGGATCGTCGAGGACGTCGGCGTGGGGCCGGTCGACGCGGTGCGCACCTACGTAGCCACCGACGCCATCTTCGGCGTGGGCGAGATCTGGCGGCGGATCCGCGCCGCGAACCTGCCGGTCGCCATGTCGGACCGGCTCACGCTGGACACCCGACGGCTGATCGACCGCGCCGGCCGCTGGCTGCTCAACTACCGTCCGCAGCCGCTGGCCGTCGGCGCCGAGATCAACCGGTTCGCCGCGAAGGTCAAAGACCTCACGCCCCGGATGTCGGAGTGGCTGCGCGGCGACGACAAGGCGATCGTCGAGAAGGAGGCCGCCGAGTTCTCGTCGCAGGGTGCGCCCGAGGATCTGGCGTACATGATCGCCGCGGGCCTGTACCGCTTCAGCCTGCTCGACATCATCGACATCGCCGACATCAACGACATCGACGCCGCCGAGGTCGCGGACACCTACTTCGCCCTGATGGACCGGCTGGGCACCGACGGCCTGCTGACGGCGGTCTCCGAGCTACCCCGCAACGACCGGTGGCATTCGTTGGCGCGCTTGGCGATTCGCGATGACATCTACGCGTCGCTACGGTCGTTGTGCTTCGACGTGCTCGCCGTGGGCGAGCCCGACGAGAGCGGCGAGGAGAAGATCGCCGAGTGGGAACATCTGTCGGCGTCAAGGGTGGAGCGGGCCCGCCGCACCCTCATCGAAATCCAAGAAAGCGGGGAGAAGGATCTTGCGACACTCTCGGTGGCCGCGCGCCAGATCCGGCGCATGACCCGCACCAGCGGGAGAGGATCCTCCAGTTGACCGTCGGCTTCGTAGCCCCCGTACCGGTGCGCTGGTCGGACATCGACATGTACCAGCACGTCAACCACGCCACCATGGTCACGATTCTGGAGGAGGCCCGGGTCCAGTTCCTGCGCGAAGCGTTCGAGGTCGATATCTTGACCATCGGGTTGCTGATCGCCGAGGTCAAGGTGACCTACAAAGGTCAACTGCGGCTGGTCGATTCGCCGCTGCAGGTGACGATGTGGACCAAGCGGTTGCGGGCGGTGGACTTCACGCTGGGCTACGAGGTGCGCTCGGTCAGCGCCGATCCTGAGTCCAAACCCGCCGTCATCGCCGAGTCGCAGCTGGCCGCCGTTCACATCGAGGAGGAGCGGCTGGTGCGGCTCTCCCCACACCATCGGGAGTATCTGCAACGGTGGATTCGGTAGTAGTTGACCGCGGGCTTTGGTTGGGGCCAGCCGACCGGGCCGCCCAGCGCAGGGATCTGGCCGCGTTCGTCGACTACGCGCTGCGCCTCGACGACGCCGCGGTCATTCGCCTGCGCGCTCGATCGGCGGGCCTGCTGACTGCCTGGGTGGCAACGGGTTTCGACGTCCTGGCCAGCCGGGTGGTGGGCGGCGAAGTGCGGCCCGAGGATCTGTCCGTGGGTGCGGACGCGCTGGCGCGCGGCCTCTGCGAGTGTCGCAAGATCCTTCTCCCCGCTTTCTTGGATTTCGATGAGGGTGCGGCGGGCCC
>NZ_LZJJ01000478.1:0-18722 GCF_001667625.1 Mycobacterium sp. E1715 | reverse complement strand
ACGATCTCGCGGCTCGTGTCGGCGCGCCCCTGGTGTTGCGCGGCGTCGGAGTCCGGCGGGTCGCCGCCGACCGCGGCGTTCCGATCGAGCTGCTCACCGACAACGTCGAGGAGCTCGTCTCCCGCGAAGACGTCGACATCGTCGTGGAGTTGATGGGGCCGGTGGAACCGGCGCGAAAGGCCATCCTGCGCGCGCTCGAGCACGGCAAGTCGGTCGTCACCGCGAACAAGGCGCTGCTGGCGACCTCCACCGGGGAGCTGGCGCAGGCCGCCGAAAACGCCCACGTCGACCTGTATTTCGAGGCCGCGGTCGCGGGCGCCATCCCGGTCATCCGCCCGCTCACCCAGTCGCTGGCGGGGGACACGGTGCTGCGGGTCGCCGGCATCGTGAACGGCACCACCAACTACATCCTGTCCGCGATGGACAGCACCGGCGCCGACTACGACACCGCCCTGGCCGAGGCGAGCGCACTTGGCTACGCCGAGGCCGACCCCACGGCCGACGTCGAAGGCTACGACGCCGCGGCCAAGGCCGCGATCCTGGCGTCGATCGCCTTCCACACCCGGGTGACCGCCGACGACGTCTATCGCGAGGGCATCACCAAGATCACCCCGGCCGACTTCGCCTCCGCGCGGTCGTTGGGTTGCACCATCAAGCTGCTGTCCATCTGCGAGCGCGTCACCACCGAGGACGGTCAGGAACGGGTGTCGGCCCGCGTCTACCCGGCGCTGGTGCCGCTGTCGCATCCGCTGGCCACGGTCAACGGCGCGTTCAACGCGGTCGTGGTCGAGGCCGCGGCGGCCGGGCGGCTGATGTTCTACGGTCAGGGCGCGGGCGGCGCCCCCACCGCGTCCGCGGTCACCGGCGACCTGGTGATGGCCGCCCGCAACCGGGTGCTGGGCAGCCGTGGGCCGAAGGAATCCAAGTACGCCCAACTTCCTGTCGCCCCAATGGGTTTGATCTCCACCCGCTACTACGTCAGCATGAACGTCGCCGACAAGCCGGGTGTGTTGTCCACGGTGGCGGCCGAGTTCGCCAAGCGTGAGGTGAGCATCGCCGAGGTTCGCCAGGAGGGCGTGGTGGACGAAGGCGGGCGGCGGGTGGGAGCCCGCGTCGTGGTCGTCACCCACAGCGCCACCGATGCCGCGCTCTCCGAAACCGTCGACGCGCTGGCGGATCTGGATGTCGTGCAGGGCGTCACCAGTGTGCTGCGACTGGAAGAGACCGGCCGATGAGCGTCCCGCGCACCGCCGTGCACCAGCCGTGGCCGGGGTTGATCGCCGCGTACCGGGACCGCCTGCCGATCGGCGATGACTGGACGCCGGTCACCCTCCTCGAAGGCGGCACCCCGCTGATCGCGGCGACGCGCCTTTCCGAGAAGACCGGCTGCACGGTGCATCTCAAGGTCGAGGGCCTCAATCCGACCGGCTCGTTCAAGGACCGGGGCATGACCATGGCGGTCACCGACGCACTGGCGCGCGGCCAGCAGGCCGTGTTGTGCGCGTCGACCGGCAACACCTCCGCGTCGGCGGCGGCGTACGCCGCCCGCGCCGGCATCACCTGCGCGGTGCTCATCCCGCAGGGCAAGATCGCGATGGGCAAGCTGGCACAGGCGGTCATGCACGGCGCCAAGATCATTCAGATCGACGGCAACTTCGACGACTGCCTGGAATTGGCCCGCAAGATGGCCGCCGACTTCCCGACGATCGCGTTGGTCAACTCCGTCAACCCCGTACGCATCGAGGGCCAGAAGACGGCGGCGTTCGAGATCGTCGACGCGCTGGGCGCCGCGCCGGACGTGCACGCCCTCCCGGTCGGCAACGCGGGCAACATCACCGCGTACTGGAAGGGCTACACCGAATACCACCACGACGGCGTGATCGACAAGCTGCCCCGCATGCTGGGCACCCAGGCGGCCGGGGCCGCGCCCCTGGTGCACGGCGCACCGGTCAGCCACCCGGAAACGATCGCGACCGCGATACGCATCGGTGCGCCCGCGTCGTGGGCGGCCGCGGTCAACGCGCAGCAGCAGTCCAACGGCCGGTTCCTGGCCGCCACCGACGACGAGATCCTGGCCGCGTACCACCTGGTGGCCGAGAGCGAGGGCGTGTTCGTCGAACCCGCGTCGGCGGCCAGCATCGCCGGTCTGCTCAAGGCCGTCGATGACGGTTGGGTGGCGCGCGGGTCGACGGTGGTGTGCACGGTGACCGGCAATGGCCTCAAGGACCCGGACACGGCGCTGAGGGATATGCCCACCGTGTCCCCGCTGCCCGTCGATCCGGTGCTCGTCGTCGAGAAGCTGGGGCTGGCGTAAGAAATGACGTCCCAGATGCTGCCCGCCGGGCTGGTGGCAAGCTCCGTGGTGTCGGCGTCCAGCGCCAACCTGGGTCCCGGTTTCGACAGCATCGGCCTGGCGTTGCGTCTCAGCGACGAAATCGTGGTGGAGACAACCGATTCCGGGCTGGAAGTGCTGGTTGAGGGCGAGGGCGCCGCGCAGGTGCCCCGGGGCCCCGAACACCTGGTGGTGCGCGCCATCGAATGCGGGCTGCGGGCCGCGGGCGTCCGGGCCGCGGGCCTGGTGGTCCGCTGCCGCAACGCCATCCCACACTCCCGCGGTCTTGGCTCGTCCGCGGCGGCCGTGGTCGGCGGCCTGGCGGCGGCGAACGGCCTTGTCGCGCAGTGTGATTCGAAACCGCTGAGCGACGCGCAGCTGATTCAGCTGTCCTCGGAGTTCGAGGGCCACCCGGATAACGCCGCCGCCGCCGTGCTGGGCGGTGCGGTGGTGTCCTGGATCGACGCCCCCGGTGACCGGCCACGGTATGCGGCGGTGCCGCTGCGGCTTCACCCCGACATCCGCCTGTACGCGGCCATACCCCAGCAGCGTTCCCTGACCGCGGAGACCCGGGTGCTGCTGCCCGCCCAGGTGAGTCACGACGACGCGCGGTTCAACGTCAGCCGCGCCGCCTTGCTGGTGGTAGCGCTGACCGAACGCCCGGACCTGCTGATGCCGGCCACCGAAGATGTGCTGCATCAACCCCAGCGCGCCCCGGCGATGCCCGGTTCCGCGGAATATTTGCGCCTGTTCCGGCGTCATAACGTGTCGGCGACACTTTCCGGGGCGGGTCCAGCACTGATCGCGCTCAGCACAGCGCCGGAGTTGCCCTCGGAAGTGGTGGAGTACGGGGCCGCCAATGGATTTGCCCTCACTGAGATGACCGCCGGCGAAGGAGTTCGCTGGAGCCCGGGCGTCACAGTCCCCGGTTGATCCACAGCGTGGCCGGAGGGTTTGCTTGCTTCCAACAAAGATGCGGGCTATCCTCGGTTCCGTCCAGCAATCGCAGCATCTGCATCTGCATCCATACTGCCTTGCCGCTAGGACACACCAATTCTTCTCGTGAACGAGGTTCGCCGCTTACTCCGCCGACTAAGGCGATCACCGTTGCACAGTCGATATTTGGGCGCACTCGGCGATTTGCTGAATGCAACGAAACCCCCGGATGACCTGTTCAGCGGGGGAAGAAAGGAAATCCGTGACCGATACGGACCTGTTCACGGCTGACGCGAGCACCGACAGCAATGAGGTGTCGAACGCCGTGACCCCAGACACATCCGACGGCAAAATCAATGCCCCTGTTGGCTCCCTGTCCACCATGGTGCTTCCCGAACTGCGCGCGCTGGCTAACGAAGTCGGCGTCAAGGGGACGTCGGGCATGCGCAAGAACGAACTCATCGCCGCCATAAAGGAAATCAGGGGACAGTCCAACGGGACTTCCGCCCCCGCGGCCCCCGAGGAGAGCGGCAAGTCCGACACCGCCGCCCCCGAGGCGCCGGCCGGCGAGGACCACCAGAACGGTTCGACCACCGAAGCGCCCCGACGCGAACGGCGCAGCGCCTCCCGCGAGCCCGGCGCCGCCCGCGGCGGCGACGACTCCGACGGCGAACGCACACGCAATCGTGAGGGCGGGGCCGCCGGCGAGGGGGGCACCCGTCAGGGCGGCAAGCGTGACTCCCAGGGTGAGGAGCGCGGCCAGGATTCCGGCGGCGACCAGAGCGGGGATCAGCAGGGCTCGGGCGGCCAGCAAGGTCGAGGCGGCTCGAACCAGCAAAACCAGCAAGACGACGACGGCGAGGGCCGTCAGGGCCGCCGTGGGCGCCGCTTCCGCGATCGCAGACGCCGCGGTGAGCGGTCCGGCGAAGGGGGCGACACCGAGCTGCGCGAGGACGACGTCGTCCAGCCGGTCGCCGGCATCCTTGACGTGCTCGACAATTACGCGTTCGTCCGCACCTCCGGTTACCTGGCCGGTCCGCACGACGTCTACGTCTCGATGAACATGGTGCGGAAGAACGGCCTGCGCCGCGGCGACGCGGTGACCGGCGCGGTCCGCGTGCCCAAGGACGGCGAACAGCCCAACCAGCGGCAGAAGTTCAACCCGCTGGTCCGCCTGGACAGCGTCAACGGCGGTCCGGTCGAGGACGCGAAAAAGCGCCCCGACTTCAGCAAGCTGACGCCCCTGTACCCCAATCAGCGGCTCCGCCTGGAGACCACCCCGGATCGGCTGACCACCAGGGTCATCGACCTGATCATGCCGATCGGCAAGGGCCAGCGCGCCCTGATCGTGTCCCCGCCCAAGGCGGGTAAGACGACGATCCTGCAGGACATCGCCAACGCGATCACCCGCAACAACCCGGAATGCCACCTCATGGTCGTGCTTGTCGACGAGCGGCCCGAAGAGGTCACCGACATGACCCGCTCGGTCAAGGGCGAGGTCATCGCCTCCACCTTCGACCGGCCGCCGTCGGACCACACGTCGGTCGCCGAGCTGGCGATCGAACGCGCCAAGCGGCTCGTCGAGCAGGGCAAGGACGTCGTAGTGCTGCTTGACTCGATCACCCGCCTCGGCCGTGCCTACAACAACGCGTCACCCGCGTCGGGCCGGATCCTGTCCGGTGGTGTCGACTCCACCGCCCTGTACCCGCCGAAGCGATTCCTGGGTGCGGCACGAAACATCGAGGAAGGCGGATCGCTGACGATCATCGCCACCGCGATGGTCGAGACCGGCTCCACCGGTGACACGGTCATCTTCGAGGAGTTCAAGGGCACCGGTAACGCCGAGCTCAAGCTGGACCGCAAGATCTCCGAGCGACGGGTCTTCCCGGCGGTCGACGTGAACCCCTCCGGTACCCGCAAGGACGAGCTGCTGCTATCGCCGGACGAGTTCGCGATCGTGCACAAGCTGCGCCGCGTGCTGTCGGGCCTGGACTCGCACCAGGCCATCGACCTGCTGATGTCCCAGCTGCGCAAGACGAAGAACAACTACGAGTTCCTGGTGCAGGTCTCCAAGACCACGCCGGGATCGATGGACAACGACTAGCCGGCGGTGGACCGGTCGGTCACGACACATAAACCACGAGCAGGACACGCCCACAGACCCCGCAATGGTTTATGTCTCGCGGCAACCGCCGGCCATAGCCGCCGCCCCGCCCCAGCCACGGGAATGCCACAGCGAACCCCGTTGTTTTGGGGGACAGTGGTTGACCTGGCATAATCGACGCTCGACAAGATCGAAGAGGACAGCATGAAATCTGACATTCACCCCGCTTACGGGGAGACCACCGTGCACTGCGGGTGCGGAAACACCTTCACCACCCGCAGCACCAAGCCCGGCGGCAACATCGTCGTCGAGGTGTGCTCGCAGTGCCACCCCTTCTACACCGGCAAGCAGAAGATTCTGGACAGCGGCGGCCGGGTGGCGCGCTTCGAGAAGCGGTACGGCAAGCGCAAGGGTGCCGCGGCGGACAACACCGACAAATAGCTGCATTGCCGACGCCCGAACTGTGCACGAAGCACAGGCCGGGCGTCGGTTTGCGTTTGCGGCAATGGGATGCGGCTGAACGGGGCAGGAGGTGAGAGGTGACGCAGCCGATGCAGACGATTGACGTGCTGCTGGCCGAACACGCCGAGCTCGAGCAACGGCTGGCGGATCCCGACCTGCACAGCAATCCCGCCGAGGCGCGCAAGGCCGGTCGCCGGTTCGCCCGGTTGGCCCCGATCGTCGCCACTTATCGCAAGCTGGAGTCGGCGCGCGGCGATCTGGAGACCGCGCGGGAATTGGCCGCCGACGACGACTCTTTCGCCGACGAGGTGACCGAACTCGAGTCGCGGGTCGCCGAATTGGACACCCAATTGACCGACATGCTGGCCCCGCGCGACCCGCATGACGCCGACGACATCGTGCTCGAGGTGAAATCCGGTGAGGGCGGCGAAGAATCCGCATTGTTCGCCGCGGACCTGGCCCGGATGTACATCCGCTACGCCGAGCGACACGGCTGGAACGTCACCGTGCTGGACGAGACCACGTCGGATCTCGGCGGCTACAAGGACGCGACGCTGTCCATCGCCAGCAAGGGTGACTCCGCCGACGGGGTGTGGTCGCGAATGAAGTTCGAGGGTGGGGTGCACCGGGTGCAGCGCGTCCCGGTGACGGAATCCCAAGGCAGGGTGCACACTTCGGCGGCCGGCGTGCTGGTCTATCCCGAGCCCGAAGAAGTGGGTGAGGTCCAGATCGACGAGTCGGATCTGCGCATCGACGTGTACCGCTCGTCCGGCAAGGGCGGGCAGGGTGTGAACACCACCGACTCCGCGGTCCGCATCACGCACCTGCCCACCGGGATCGTGGTGACCTGCCAGAACGAACGCTCGCAACTGCAGAACAAGACGCGCGCGTTGCAGGTGCTGGCCGCTCGCCTGCAGGCCCTGGCCGAAGAACAGGCGCTGGCCGACGCGTCGGCCGATCGAGCCAGCCAGATTCGGACCGTGGACCGCAGCGAACGAATCCGCACCTACAACTTTCCGGAGAACCGGATCACCGACCACCGGATCGGTTACAAGGCGCACAATCTCGATCAGGTGCTCGACGGGGACCTCGACGCGATGTTCGATGCGTTGGGCGCCGCCGACAAACAATCCCGGCTGCAACAGGCATGAGTGCCGTGCGGCGCGCGATCGATTCCGCTGCGGCGACGCTCGCCGAAGCGGGGATCGCCTCCGCCCGTTGGGATGCCGAGGAGCTGGCCGCGCACGTGACGGGAACCGAGCGCGGCCGGCTGGCCCTGCTCGATTCGCCCGGCGACGACTTCTTCAGCCGCTACCGCGATGTCGTGGCCGCGCGCTCGCGGCGGGTGCCGTTGCAGCATCTCACCGGGACGGCCGCGTTCGGGCCGCTGATGCTGCAGGTCGGCCCCGGCGTCTTCATACCGCGCCCGGAAACCGAAGCCCTCTTGGCGTGGATCAGCCAACAACGCCTCCCTTCCCGGCCCGTGATCGTCGACCTGTGCACCGGATCCGGCGCGTTGGCGGTGGCGCTGGCCCAGCACTACCCCGGGGCGCGGATCATCGCCGTCGACGACTCGGAGGCCGCCCTCGAGTACGCCCGGCGCAACGCGGCGGGCACCGCGGTCGAACTCGTGCGGGCCGACGTCACCGTGCCCCGCCTCCTGCCGGAACTGGACGGCGGTGTCGACGTGGTGGTGGCCAACCCGCCCTACGTCCCCGACGTCGCACCCGTGGAACCTGAAGTGGCCCAACATGATCCACACCACGCCGTATTCGGCGGCCCGGACGGGATGGCGGTGATCGGCCCGATCGTCGAGCTGGCCGGGCGCTGGCTGCGTCCGGGTGGCGTCTTCGCCGTCGAACACGACGACACCACCTCGGCGGAGACCGTCGAATTGGTCCGCAGGACAGCGCTTTTCGGAGAAATCGCGAAGCGTAAAGACCTGGCCGGCCGGCCGAGATTCGTGACGGCCCGAAGGAGTGGCGCCGGTGAGTGAAGTCTTCGACTGCGCCGATCCCGACCAGCGTGCGCGCGGAATCGCGTCGGCGGCGGGCGCCATCAAGGGTGGCCGCCTGGTCGTCATGCCGACGGACACCGTGTACGGCGTCGGCGCCGATGCCTTCAACAGCGCCGCCGTGACGGCCCTGCTCTCCGCGAAGGGCCGCGGCCGGGACATGCCGGTCGGCGTGCTGGTCGGCTCCTGGCACACCATCGAGGGCCTGGTCTACACCATGCCGGGCGGGGCCCGCGAGCTGATCCGCGCGTTCTGGCCGGGCGCGCTGAGCCTGGTGGTGACGCAGGCGCCGTCGCTGCAATGGGACCTCGGCGACGCCCGCGGCACGGTGATGCTGCGGATGCCGCTGCACCCGGTGGCCATCGAGCTGTTGCGCGAGGTGGGACCCATGGCGGTATCCAGCGCGAACGTTTCCGGCCGCCCGCCTGCGGTCGACGCCGGCGAGGCCCGAGAACAGCTCGGCGACCTCGTCGACGTCTACCTCGACGCGGGACCGGCCGAGCAACAGGCCGCTTCGACGATCGTCGACCTGACCGGTGCCGCCCCGCGCATCCTGCGACCCGGTCCGGTGAGCGCCGCACGGATCGCCGAAGTGCTCGGAGTGGATCCCGAAAGCCTGACCGCCCAGGCCTGACCGGAGCGGTTCTGTCGTTGCCAGGTTGGTGCAGTACGGTCTCGACGTGTCCAGCGACCCGGCCAGCGACGTAGCCAACCTCGCCAATGGCCTGCTCGCCCTGGCTGACCGCGGCGCCGGTGTCCCGCTGCGCGAGCTTGCCCTCGTGGGGCTGACCGCCGCGATCATCACCTACTTTGCGACCGGTCCCGTGCGGGTGCTCGCCACCCGGCTCGGGGCCGTCGCCTATCCGCGGGAACGCGACGTGCACGTGACCCCGACCCCGCGCATGGGCGGGCTGGCGATGTTCCTCGGTGTCATCTCGGCCGTCTTCCTGGCGTCGCAGCTTCCTGCGCTGACCCGCGGCTTCGTCTATTCGACGGGCATGCCGGCGGTGCTGGTGGCCGGCGCGGTGATCATGGGCATCGGGCTCATCGACGACCGCTGGGGCCTGGACGCCCTGACGAAGTTCGCCGGCCAGATCACCGCGGCCAGCGTGCTGGTCACCATGGGCGTGGCCTGGAGCGTCCTCTACATCCCGATCGGTGGAGTCGGCACCATCGTGCTGGACCAGGCGTCGTCGATCCTGCTCACGTTGGCGCTGACGGTGTCCATCGTGAACGCGATGAACTTCGTCGACGGGCTGGACGGACTGGCGGCGGGGCTCGGGCTGATCACCGCGCTGGCGATCTGCATGTTCTCGGTCGGCCTGCTGCGCGACCACGGCGGTGATGTCCTCTTCTATCCGCCCGCCGTGATCTCCGTGGTGCTCGCGGGGGCCTGTCTGGGATTCCTGCCGCACAACTTTCACCGCGCCAAGATCTTCATGGGTGATTCCGGTTCGATGCTGATCGGCCTGATGCTCGCCGCCGCCTCGACCACCGCCGCCGGCCCCGTCTCACAGAACGCCTACGGAGCGCGCGACGTGTTCGCCCTGTTGTCACCGTTCCTGCTGGTGGTCGCGGTCATGTTCGTGCCGATGCTGGATTTGCTGCTGGCGATCGTGCGCCGTACCCGCGCGGGCCGCAGCGCGTTCAGCCCCGACAAGATGCACCTGCACCACCGCCTGCTGCAGATCGGCCATTCCCACCGCCGCGTGGTGCTGCTGATCTACCTCTGGGTGGGCATTGTCGCGTTCGGAGCGGCCAGCACGATTTTCTTCAATCCGCGCGACACCGCCGCGGTGATGCTGGGCGCCATCGTGGTCGCCGGCATCGCGACCGCGATCCCGTTGATGCGCCGGCGGGAAGAGTACGAAGACGACGACTACGACAGCTAGTAGTAGTGGGGTTCGCCGTATGGTACGGTGCAGGTAGAAGCCCAAAAAGCCGCACAGATTGCCGGTCCGTCGGACGTCGTTTCGATCGGGTCGGCTGAGGACTCGCGTCGGGTGATACCCCTTGGGTGGATCCACTGTGACGTGCGATACGCTCGGCGGGCCACCGATCAGTCGGTCGGGGGACTCCCGCTCTACCAACTTGGGATTGAGGTGCTGCAGTGACGACACCAGCGCAGGACGCGCCGTTGGTGTTCCCCTCTGTTGCGTTCCGACCGGTCCGCCTGTTGGTGCTCAGCATCGCCGTCACCGCGGCGGCCGTCGTCGCCGCCGGACTGACCGGTCACCTCATGGTCGGGGTGTTCTTCGGCGTCGGGTTGCTGCTTGGTTTGCTCAATGCCCTTCTGGTGCGTCGTTCCGTCGCGTCGATCACCGCCAAAGAGCACCCGATGAAAAGCACGATGGCGCTGAATTCGGCCACCCGGCTGGCCGTCATCACCGTCATCGGGCTGATCATCGCCTACATCTTCCGGCCCGCGGGCCTGGGCGTCGTGTTCGGCTTGGCGCTGTTCCAGATCTTGCTGGTGGCATCGACGGCTCTTCCGGTCTGGAAGAAGCTGCGCGCCGGCGACTGGGCAGACGACGCGGGCGGCGCGCTGGCGGGATCGGAAGGAACGGAAGGAAAGAACGGCACCGATGACTGAGACGACGTTCCTGGCCGCCGCGATCGAGGTTGGCGAGCACAACCAAGCCAAGTGGCTCGGGTTGACCGTCAACACCGACACGATCCTGTCGACCGCGATCGCCGCGGTGATCGTCCTGGCGCTTGCCTTCTTCCTGCGCGCGAAGATCACGTCGACCGGCGTCCCCAGCGGTGTGCAGTTGTTCTGGGAAGCCATCACCGTCCAGATGCGCGATCAGATCGAGAGTGCGGTCGGGATGCGGATCGCGCCATTCGTATTGCCTTTGGCCGTCACCATTTTCGTGTTCATTCTGATCTCCAACTGGCTGTCGGTGCTTCCGCTGCAATACACCGACAAGTCCGGGCACACCACCGAGTTGCTGAAGTCCGCGGCCGCAGACATCAACTACGTTCTGGCCCTGGCGCTGTTCGTGTTCGTCTGCTACCACGTGGCGGGCATCTGGCGCCGCGGCATCGTCGGCCACCCGCTCGCCGTGCTCAAGGGCCACGTGGCGTTCCTGGCGCCGATCAACCTGGTCGAAGAGCTCGCCAAACCGATCTCGTTGTCGCTCCGACTTTTCGGCAACATCTTCGCCGGCGGCATCCTGGTCGCGCTGATCGCGCTCTTCCCCCCGTACATCATGTGGGCGCCCAACGCGATCTGGAAGGCTTTCGACCTCTTCGTCGGGGCGATCCAGGCGTTCATCTTCTCGATCTTGACGATCCTCTACTTCAGCCAAGCCATGGAGATCGAGGAGCATCATGACTGAGACCATCATGTATTGCTTTGTCCCACACACCATTACAGAGGCCTGGTAGACCACTACCAGCTATCAAGGAGGATAAGAATGGCTCTGGACCCCCAAGTCGCTGCCGCTGCGCTCATCGGCGGTGGACTCATCATGGGCGGTGGCGCGATCGGCGCCGGTATCGGTGACGGTATTGCCGGTAACGCGCTGGTCTCCGGCATCGCCCGCCAGCCCGAGGCGCAAGGTCGGCTGTTCACGCCGTTCTTCATCACCGTTGGTCTGGTCGAGGCCGCGTACTTCATCAACCTGGCCTTCATGGCGCTGTTCGTCTTCGCCACACCCGTCGGCACCTAATTCGCTGTGATGGGTGACGCGAGTCTGAGCGTTCTGGCATCCAGCCAGGTGATGGCCGAGGGAGGCAACAACTTCCTCGTTCCCAACGGCACGTTCTTCTTTGTGCTGGCCATCTTCCTGATCGTGCTGGCCGTCATCGGCACCTTCGTGGTGCCGCCGGTCATGCGGGTGTTGCGCGAGCGCGACAACATGGTTGCCAAGACGGCCGCCGACAACAAGAAGGCGACCGAGCAGTTCGACGCCGCCAAGGCTGACTATGAGGAAGCCCTGACTGAGGCCCGGGTCCAGGCGTCGTCGTTGCGCGACAACGCCCGCGCCGAAGGCCGTAAGGTGGTCGAAGACGCGCGCGCCCGTGCCGAGCAGCAGGTGATGTCGACGTTGCAAATGGCATCCGAGCAATTGAAACGGGAAAGAGACGCCGTGGAACTGGATTTGCGCGCCAACGTGGCGGGCATGTCGGCGAAGCTGGCCAGCCGGATCCTCGGCGTCGAGGTGGCCCCGGCCACCACGGCCGCGTCCGCAGCCGGGAAATCTGGACGGTAATCGCGCATGTCGACTTTCATCGGGCAGTTGATCGGATTCGCGGCCATCGTGCTTCTGGTCGTGCGGTACGTCGTGCCGCCGGTGCGTCGTCTGATGGCTGCTCGCCAGGAGGCCGTGCGCCAGCAGCTGAAAGACTCTGCGGCAGCGGCGGATCGGCTGAAAGAGTCGACCACGGCCCACAGCAACGCCGTGGAATCCGCCAAGTCCGAAGCCGAACGGCTCGTCGAAGAAGCCCAAACCGACGCCGGGCGCATCGCCGAGCAGTTCCGGATCCAGGCCGACTCGGAATCCGAACGCATCACCACGCAGGGCGGCCGCCAGGTCGAACTGCTGCGGACACAGCTCAGCCGCCAGCTCCGCCTGGAACTCGGCCACGAGGCGGTACGCCAGGCGGGCGAGTTGGTGCGGAACTATGTCGCGGACCCGGAACAGCAGTCCGGCACCGTCGATCGGTTCCTGGACGACCTCGAAGCGATGGCCCCGGCGCCCGCCGAGGTCGAGTACCCACTGTTGGCAAAGATGCGCTCCGCCAGTCGGGTGGCAGTGGCCGGCCTGGCGGAGCGGTTCGGCGACATCGCCAAAAACCTTGACAACAAAGCGCTTTCTACCCTCTCGTCGGAGCTTGTTTCGGTCGCCGAAATGCTGGACCGGGAGATCGTCGTCACCCGGTACTTGACCGTGCCCGCCGAGGACGCGGCCCCCCGCGTCCGGCTGATCGAGCGGCTGGTCTCCGGCAAGGTTTCCGACGCCACGCTCGACGTCCTGCGTCTGGCCGTGTCGGAACGCTGGTCGGCCAACTCCGATCTGGGCGACGCGATCGAGCACATCTCGCGGCAGGCGTTGCTCGAAGTCGCCGAACGGGAGAACAAGGTCGACGACGTCGAAGACCAGCTCTTCCGGTTCGCCCGCATCCTGGACGCGCAGCCGCGACTCGCCATCCTGTTGGGCGACTACGGCGTGCCCGTGGAAGGCCGGATCGACCTGCTGCGCAAGGTGCTTGACAGCGCCAGCGGCAGGGTCGACCCGATCGTCGTGGCGCTGCTGACCCAGACCGTCCAACTGCTGCGGGGCGAGTCGGCCGAGGAGGCCATCCAGTTCTTGGCGAAAGTCGCGGTGGCACGCCGCGGCGAGATCGTCGCGCAGGTCAGTGCGGCCGCCGAACTCAGCGACGCCCAGCGGTCTCGCCTCACCGACGTGCTCGGCCGCATCTACGGCCATCCGGTGACGGTGCAGCTGCAGACCTCCGAGGAGCTGCTGGGCGGCCTGCTCATCTCCGTGGCGGACGAAGTGATTGACGGGACACTCGCTTCGCGCCTCGCCGCTGCCCAGGCCCAATTGCCCGACTGACCCAACCACTCCCCATCACCACACGCGAACCACGATCAAGTAGGAAGACGAAAAGCCATGGCCGAGTTGACAATCTCCGCTGATGACATCCAGAGCGCCATCGAGGAGTACGTAGGCTCTTTCACCTCCGACACCTCCCGCGAAGAGGTCGGCACCGTCGTCGAGGCCGGGGACGGCATCGCGCACGTCGAAGGCCTGCCCTCCGTCATGACCCAGGAACTGCTCGAGTTCCCGGGTGGGGTCCTGGGCGTCGCGCTGAACCTCGACGAGCACAGCGTCGGCGCGGTGATCCTGGGTGACTTCGAGAAAATCGAAGAGGGCCAACAGGTCAAGCGCACCGGCGAGGTGCTGTCCGTTCCCGTCGGCGACGCCTTCCTGGGGCGCGTCGTCAACCCACTCGGTCACCCCATCGACGGTCGCGGAGACATCGACACCGACATTCGCCGCGCGCTGGAGATCCAGGCGCCGTCGGTGGTGCAGCGGCAAAGCGTGAGCGAGCCGCTGCAGACCGGCATCAAGGCCATCGACGCGATGACCCCGATCGGTCGCGGCCAGCGGCAGCTGATCATCGGCGACCGCAAGACCGGCAAGACCGCCGTCTGCGTCGACACCATCCTCAACCAGCGCGAGAACTGGGAGAGCGGCGACGAGAAGAAGCAGGTCCGCTGCGTGTACGTGGCGATCGGCCAGAAGGGCACCACGATCGCCTCGGTCCGGCGGGCGCTCGAAGAGGGCGGCGCGATGGACTACACCACCATCGTCGCGGCCCCGGCTTCCGACTCCGCCGGCTTCAAATGGCTTGCGCCGTACACCGGTTCGGCGATCGCCCAGCACTGGATGTACGACGGCAAGCACGTGCTGATCGTGTTCGACGACCTGAGCAAGCAGGCGGAGGCGTACCGCGCGATCTCGCTGCTGCTGCGCCGTCCGCCGGGCCGCGAGGCCTACCCCGGTGACGTGTTCTACCTGCACTCGCGCCTGCTGGAGCGCTGCGCGAAGCTTTCCGATGACCTCGGGGGCGGCTCGCTTACCGGTCTGCCGATCATCGAGACGAAGGCCAACGACATCTCGGCCTACATCCCGACCAACGTCATCTCGATCACCGACGGGCAGTGCTTCCTGGAATCCGATCTGTTCAACCAGGGTGTGCGTCCCGCCATCAACGTCGGTGTGTCGGTGTCCCGCGTGGGTGGTGCGGCTCAGATCAAGGCCATGAAAGAGGTCGCCGGCTCGCTGCGTCTGGACCTGTCGCAGTACCGCGAGCTGGAATCGTTCGCGGCCTTCGCCTCGGACCTGGACGCGACGTCGAAGGCGCAGCTCGAGCGCGGCGAACGGCTGGTCGAGCTGCTCAAGCAGCCGCAGTACCAGCCGATGCCCGTTGAGGAGCAGGTGGTTTCGATCTTCCTGGGTACCGGCGGTCACCTGGACTCGGTGCCCGTGGAGGACGTCAGGCGCTTCGAAACCGAACTGCTGGACCACATGCGGGCCTCGGAAGAGAACTTCCTGGCCGGCGTCCGCGACAGCGGCAAGCTCTCCGAAGAGGGCGAGAACCAGCTGACCGAGATCATCAACAACTTCAAGAAGGGCTTCGCGGCCACCGGCGGCGGCTCGGTGGTGCCCGACGAGCACGTCGAGCCCCTGGACGAAGAAGACCTCGAAAAGGAGTCGGTCCAGGTCAAGAAGGAGAAGCCGAAGGACAAGAAGGACGCCAAGAGCGGCTCCGGCAAGGACAAGAAGTAGCTAACAATGGCTGCCACACTTCGCGAACTACGCGGCCGGATTCGCTCGGCGGGGTCGATCAAGAAGATCACCAAGGCCCAGGAGATGATCGCGACGTCGCGCATCGGCAAGGCGCAGGCCCGGCTCGAAGCGGCCAGGCCCTACGCCTTTCAGATCACCTCGATGCTGACCACGCTGTCGTCCGAAGCCGCCCTGGACCACCCGTTGTTGGTCGAACGGGAAGAACCCAAGCGGGCCGGCGTCCTGGTGGTGTCCTCCGATCGTGGGCTGTGCGGCGCCTACAACTCGAGCATCTTCCGCCGGTCCGAGGAGCTGTTCTCCCTGTTGAGGGAGGAAGGCAAGACCCCGGTCGTATACACGGTTGGCCGGAAGGCGCAGAACTACTTCAAGTTCCGCAACTGGGACATCACCGACTCGTGGACCGGCTTCTCCGAGCAACCCAAGTACGAGAACGCCGCGGAGATCGCCGAAACCCTGGTCGAGACGTTCATGAAGGGCGCCGGTGACGACGAGTCGGCCGACGATCAGGGCGTCGACGAACTGCACATCGTCTACTCGGAATTCAAATCGATGATGTCGCAGGCCGCGGTGGCCCACCGCATCGCTCCGCTGGTCGTCGAGTACGTCGAGGACACCGAGGAACTGCACACGTTGTACTCGTTCGAGCCGGACGCGACAACGCTTTTCGAGTCGCTGCTGCCGCGGTACGTGACGACCCGCGTCTACGCCGCGCTGCTCGAATCGGCGGCGTCGGAGCTCGCGTCGCGCCAGCGGGCGATGAAGTCCGCGACCGACAACGCGGATGACCTGATCAAGGAACTGACGCTGATGGCGAACCGCGAGCGGCAGGCTCAGATCACCCAAGAGATCAGCGAAATCGTCGGTGGTGCAAACGCACTCGCCGACGCTCAGTAGCACACGAGGAAGAGAAGAAGAATATGGCTGCTACTACTGGAACCGCAGAGAAGACCGACAAGTCCACCAAGTCCGAGACCAGCGGCCGCGTGGTGCGGATCACCGGCCCCGTGGTCGACGTCGAGTTCCCGCGTGGATCCGTACCGGAACTGTTCAACGCCCTCAACGCGGAGATCACGTTCGAGGAACTCAAGAAGACGCTCACGCTGGAGGTCGCACAGCACCTCGGCGACAACCTGGTCCGCACGATCTCGTTGCAGCCCACCGACGGGCTGGTCCGTGGCGTCGAGGTGACCGACAGCGGTAAGCCGATCTCGGTGCCGGTCGGCCAGGACGTCAAGGGCCACGTCTTCAATGCGCTGGGCGACTGCCTGGACAAGCCGGGATACGGCGAGGACTTCGAGCACTGGTCGATCCACCGCAAGCCGCCGGCGTTCGAGGAGCTCGAGCCCCGCACCGAGATGCTCGAGACCGGGTTGAAGGTCGTCGACCTGCTCACCCCGTACGTGCGTGGCGGCAAGATCGCGCTGTTCGGCGGTGCCGGCGTGGGCAAGACCGTGCTGATCCAAGAGATGATCAACCGTATCGCCCGGAACTTCGGTGGTACTTCGGTTTTCGCCGGCGTCGGCGAGCGCACCCGCGAGGGCAACGACCTGTGGGTCGAGCTCAAAGAGGCCGACGTGCTCAAGGACACCGCGCTGGTGTTCGGTCAGATGGACGAGCCGCCCGGCACCCGTATGCGGGTGGCCCTGTCGGCGCTGACGATGGCCGAGTGGTTCCGCGACGAGGCCGGCCAGGACGTGCTGCTGTTCATCGACAACATCTTTAGGTTCACCCAGGCCGGATCCGAGGTCTCCACGCTGCTCGGCCGGATGCCGTCCGCGGTGGGTTACCAGCCCACGCTGGCCGATGAGATGGGTGAGCTGCAGGAGCGCATCACCTCGACGCGGGGCCGCTCGATCACCTCGATGCAGGCCGTCTACGTGCCCGCCGACGACTACACCGACCCCGCGCCGGCAACCACGTTCGCCCACCTGGACGCGACCACCGAGCTGTCGCGTTCGGTGTTCTCCAAGGGCATCTTCCCGGCGGTGGACCCGCTGGCGTCGAGCTCGACCATCCTGGACCCGAGTGTGGTCGGCGACGAGCACTACCGCGTCGCTCAGGAAGTCATCCGAATCCTGCAGCGGTACAAGGACCTTCAGGACATCATCGCCATCCTCGGTATCGACGAGCTGTCCGAAGAGGACAAGCAGCTGGTGCAGCGCGCGCGGCGCATCGAGCGGTTCCTCTCGCAGAACATGATGGCGGCCGAGCAGTTCACCGGCCAGCCGGGTTCCACCGTGCCGCTGAAGGAGACCATCGAGGCGTTCGACCGACTGTCCAAGGGCGACTTCGACCACATCCCCGAACAGGCCTTCTTCCTGATCGGCGGCCTGGACGACCTGGCCAAGAAGGCCGAAGGCTTCGGCGCCAAGTTGGACTCCTGAGGACCGAGCGCTAAGGCTCTGAAAGGCTCTGTGGCATGGCCGAATTGAACGTCGAGATAGTCGCCGTCGACCGCAAGATCTGGTCGGGTGAGGCAACGTTCTTGTTCACCCGCACCACCGTCGGCGAGATCGGCATCCTGCCCCGGCACATCCCGGTCGTCGCCCAGTTGGTCGACGACGCGATGGTGCGCGTCGAGCGCGAAGGCGAAGACGATCTGCGGGTCGCCATCGAAGGCGGGTTCCTGTCGGTCACCGAGGAGACGGTGACCGTGTTGGCCGAGTCCGCCGCGTTCGAGTCCGAGATCGACGAAAGCGCCGCCAGGGAGGATTCGGAGTCCGACGACCCCCGGATCGCGGCGCGGGGGCGCGGCAGGTTGCGCGCCGTCGGCGCGATCGACTAGCCGCCTCGGACAAGACGATGAGCGCGCCCATGGTCGGCATGGTCGTGCTCGTTGTCGTCCTGGCGGGCGCGGTTGTCGCGCTGAGCTATCGGTTGTGGAAGCTGCGCCAGGGCGGCACCGCGGGGATCATGCGCGACATTCCCGCGGTCGGGGGCCACGGCTGGCGGCACGGCGTGATTCGTTACCGCGGCGGTGAGGCCGCGTTCTACCGGCTCTCCAGCCTGCGGCTGTGGCCGGACCGGCGGCTCAGCCGCAGGGGAGTGGAGATCGTGGCGCGGCGCGCACCGCGCGGGGACGAGTTCGACATCATGACCGACGAGATCGTCGTGGTGGAGCTGCGTGACACGACGCAGGACCGCAGGACCGGCTACGAGATCGCCCTGGACAAGGGCGCTTTGACGGCGTTCCTGTCGTGGCTGGAGTCCCGCCCGTCGCCGCGCGCCCGTCGTCGCAGCGTCTAGGGCTTGGCGCCAAGCTAACTCGCGCTGGGCGCGCCGCCACCGGGTTTCCAGAGCACGTCGCCGTCGGGGTTCGCCGCGCGCGCCAGGATGAAAAGTAGATCCGAAAGGCGGTTCAGGTACTTCGCCGGCAGGACGTTGACCTGCTGCGGCGCGGCGTCGATGGCCGCCCACGCCGACCGTTCCGCGCGACGGACGATCGTGCGGGCGACGTGCAGCAGCGCCGAAAGCGGCGAACCACCAGGCAGCACAAAGGAATTCAGCGCCGGCAGCTTCTCGTTATATTTGTCACACCAGCCCTCGAGC
>NZ_LZJJ01000477.1:0-939 GCF_001667625.1 Mycobacterium sp. E1715 | reverse complement strand
TCCCGCGACACCCGGAAGTAGTGCCCGGTGCTGCTGTCGGTGCACGTCATGCCCGACGGCTCGCTGTCGCAGGTGATCGTGCCCGCGGACTGGGTCTGGCCGTAGTCGAGGGTCGGCTCGCCGGCGAAGCGCAGGGTGTCGCCGTGGCAGTGGATGGCGGCCGGCTCGCCCAGGTTCAACACGAAGCGGTTGCCCCAGGCGAGATGCTTGCCGCACTCCGGTGGCGGCGGTGGCTGGTAGTCGAAGTCGCTGATGTCGCACGCCACACCGAAGCCGCCCAGGACGCAGTAGATGTTGCCGGACGGCGATTGAAAGTTCTGGGTGTCCGCGTGCGCGGTCGCCGGCATCACGGTGGCGGCCGCGACCGTCGCGGCGGCGACAGCGAGGGTCCTCATCATTTGCTGAGCGTAAGCCTGTGCGCCGGTGGACCGGACCGATAATCCCGAAATGAGTTTGCGCGGGGGCCTTCACCTGGCCGCCCAAAAGGATTACAACGTCATCATGAAGGCATCAATGGTCGCCGCGGTTCCGCTCCTGGCGGCCGCGACCGCGGTGGGCCCGGCGCACGCGGACCCGCTCTACCACTTCCAGTCGCCCTCGGGCGACGTCACCTGCGTGATGGCGGCTTTCGGTGGAGATGCGCCCCGCGCGTCCTGCGGCGTCATCGACCCCACCTACGTGATGCCGCCCCGCCCGCAGTCCTGCATGGGGGCCTTCGGCGACCAAGTCGACATCGTGCAGGGCAGCTCGCCGGCGATGGCCTGCCACACGGACACCACCCGCGGAGCCGGGCTGCCGACGCTGCAAGCCGGCGACACCCGTTCCGTGGCTTCGCTCACCTGCAAGGGCGAACCCGCCGCCGTCACCTGCGACAGCGAGCCGTCGGGCATGACGTGCACCGACAGCAGCACCGGGCACTACTTCCGGGTGTCGCGGGAT
>NZ_LZJJ01000476.1:0-10029 GCF_001667625.1 Mycobacterium sp. E1715 | reverse complement strand
GCGCACGTATAGCCCATTGTCGGATCTAGGAACAGGGCAAAAAACTCGTCCGAAACGTCGTAGATGGATTGCGATTCTTCATAGAACGGAGTCAATGTGGTCATGGGGTTCCCGATTACCCTTTCGCGTATTTAACGCGAGCATAATAACCGGAAAAACCAACATTGTCTTGACTTCGCGCGCTGGAATATCGGCGCCACGACGCCGGGCAGCTGCGCCGTCAGTAGGTGTAGAAGCCCTGGCCGGTTTTCTTGCCCAGCCGGCCCGCCTCGACCATGCGCAGCAACAGCGGCGGCGGACCGTAATGCGGTTCCTTGAACTCCTCGAACATCTTGTCCGCGATCAGCTTCAGGGTGTCCAGGCCCACCAGATCGGACAGCCGCAGCGGGCCCATCGGGTGTGACAGCCCGGCGACAACCGCCTTGTCGACGTCTTCGACGGTGGCAAAACCCGCCTCCACCATGCGAATTGCGGACAAGAGGTAGGGCACCAGCAGGGCGTTGACGACGAAGCCCGACCGGTCCGAGCAGCGCACCACCTGCTTGCCCAGGACGGCGCTCGCGAATTCCTCGGTTCGCGCGGCGGCGGCTTCGTCGGTGACCAGGGTGCTGACCAACTCGACCAGCGGGAGCACCGGGACCGGGTTGAAGAAGTGCAGACCCAGCACCCGCTGCGGATTCTTGGTGGCCGCTGCGATCTTCATGATCGGAATGCTGGACGTGTTGGACGCCAGCACCGCATCGGGATCGGTGACGACGGCGTCGAGTTCGGCGAACACCTTGGCCTTGATGGCATCGTCCTCGATGATCGCCTCGATGACGAGCTGGCGGTCGGCGAGGTCCTTCAGATCGGTGGTGAAGGTGAGCTGGCTCAGCGCCCGGTCGCGTTCCCGCTCGGTCACCTTGCCCGCGCTGACGCCGCGCTCCAGGGACTTCACGATGCGGTTGCGCCCGGCCGTGATCAGCGCCTCGGTGGTCTCGAACACCGTCACGTCGACGCCGGCTCTGACCGCGACTTCGGCGATGCCGGATCCCATCTGGCCGGCCCCGACCACCCCTACCCGCTGAATCGCTGCGTCGCTCACTGTCGTCTCTTTCGGTGTCGTATCGTCTTGCACCGCAATAGGCCCCGCCCAGGTTCGCTGGGCGGGGCCAATGCTACTTCACGGTGAGCAGCCGCAAACTCGCACGATCTGGATCGCAGCGGTGCGAGTTCGCGCCTGCTCGGCTCCGGAAGGAATCAGTGACTCAAGCCATCGGTTTCACTTCGTCCTCGCGGGCCTAAGCCCGCTCGTCCTCAGTGAAACTGACCCTCTTCGGTGGAGCCGGTCAGCGCGGTGGTCGACGAAGTGGGGTCGACCGTGGTGGCGATGCGGTCGAAGTAACCCGCACCGACCTCGCGCTGGTGCTTGGTCGCGGTGTAACCGCGCTCCTCGGCGTCGAACTCGCGCTCCTGCAGCTCGACGTAAGCCGTCATCTGGTTGCGGGCGTAGCCGTAGGCCAGATCGAACATCGAGTAGTTCAGCGCGTGGAAGCCGGCCAGCGTGATGAACTGGAACTTGAATCCCATTGCGCCCAGCTCCTTTTGGAACTTGGCGATAGTCGCGTCGTCGAGGTGCTTCTTCCAGTTGAACGACGGCGAGCAGTTGTAGGCCAGCAACTGGTCGGGGAACTCGGCCTTGACGCCCTCGGCGAACTTGGCGGCCAGCTCGAGGTCCGGGGTGCCGGTCTCCATCCAGATCAGGTCGGAGTACGGCGCGTAGGCCTTGGCCCGGGCGATGCAGGGCTCGAGGCCGTTGCGCACCCGGTAGAAGCCCTCCTTGGTCCGCTCGCCGGTGATGAACGGCTGGTCGCGCTCGTCGACGTCCGAGGTGATCAGGGTGGCCGCCTCGGCGTCGGTGCGGGCGATCACGACGGTCGGCACGTCGGCGACGTCGGCCGCCAGGCGGGCCGAGGTCAGCGTGCGGATGTGCTGCTGGGTCGGGATGAGCACCTTGCCGCCGAGGTGGCCGCACTTCTTCTCCGAGGCCAGCTGGTCCTCCCAGTGCGAGCCCGCGACGCCCGCGGCGATCATGGCCTTCTGCAGCTCGTAGACGTTGAGCGCGCCACCGAAGCCCGCCTCGCCGTCGGCGACGATCGGCGCCAGCCAGTTCTCCACCGAGGTGTCGCCCTCGACCTTGGCGATCTGGTCCGCGCGCAGCAGCGCGTTGTTGATCCGGCGCACGACCTGCGGCACCGAGTTGGCCGGGTACAGGCTCTGGTCCGGGTAGGTGTGGCCGGAGAGGTTGGCGTCACCGGCGACCTGCCAACCCGACAGGTAGATGGCCTTGAGGCCGGCGCGGACCTGCTGGACGGCCATGTTGCCGGTCAGCGCGCCGAGCGCGTTGACGAACTCGAGGTCGTGCAGCTGGCTCCACAGCACCTCGGCGCCGCGGCGGGCCAGGGTGTTCTCCTCGACCACGGTGCCCTGCAGGGCGACGACGTCCTCGGCGCTGTAGGTGCGGGTGACACCCTTCCAACGGGGGTTGGTGTCCCAGTCCTTCTTGATCTGTTCGGCGCTCTTGGGGGTGCCAACGGCAGACATTGGGCATGCTCCTTAACGAATCTTCACTACTGAGTTGGTGAACGCTGCACCGGCGGTAGCTAGAGGCTCAACTTCGCTGGTGTGCTAATTCGAAGATGACACAGCCTGACCACGCATTTCCACCCATTTCATTTGCCAATTTCGGCAACGACTCGGGGGGATTTAGCGAATGTTGCGAAGATAAACGGAAACTGAACCGTTTCAGAAACTACCCGCTGGTAACCGGAATCCCCAGGTCAGCCGGGAAATTAACGGGACACTTGTCCGGTTAGCGGGAGAAGATCGCGGCGACCGCTTTCGTCTCGTCGCCGACCGCATATGTGAGCGTTGTAACAGTGCGATCGGTGAGGTTGGGGCCGAACTGATCGGTCGAACCGGGCGGGTGGACGTGCGAGATGATCTCCAGCTTGTCGCCCAGCGCCACCGGTGCCTCGTGCTCGATCGTGATGCGCAGCGGGAGACGCATCAGCTCCAGGTGCGAAGCCAGGTAGTCCTCGATCACGCTCCAATAGACCGAGTTGTTCATGTGGTCGAACAAGTCGATGTCGGTGACCCGGACGGGGAACTCGTGGATCTCCGCGGCGTCGTCGCGGCTGCCCGGCTTCAGATAGCCCTTCCAGCGCAGCCGGTCGATGGACGTCGTCTTGTGCAGGCCGGCCAGGAAGTCGTCGGAGATGCGCGACGGCATCTGGGTCTCCCGGTTGATGTTGATCCAGAAGGCCTCGGATTCGATCAGCCCGCCCTTGCGTCCGTCGACGCGAACCCGCATCTCACACCACCGGTTCGACGTGCCCGAACACCACCGGCGGCACCGCAGCATGTCCTGAAACTCGATCGGCCGGATCAGGTCCAGCATCGTGCGGCGCACGATCCACAGCGGATGGGTTTCCTCGAAGCCCATCTCGCGCAGCTGATCCTGTCCGATGTCCTGGATGTGCCGGCACGCGGCGTCCAGCCGCAACCGGCCGGTGCGGTCGATGTCGGCCACCCGCAGCGGCCACTCGCGGTCGAAGACATCGGGGTGTCCGTCGGGAACCGGCATCAGTTCTTTGTCCAGGCTCACGGCTTAACTCCCCGTTTCCTCCTCGTGGGCGCCTCAGGCTAGCCCTGCGGTCTCGTTGCGAATCATGCCAACGACCTGTGCCAAAAACCAATCGCGACGCGTCCGCGGCCCCGTGCGAACCCTGCCAACATCCGCTTAGCAACCCGCTATCCTGGGCAAAGTGTCCAAGACGTTCGTCGGCTCCCGCGTCCGCCAACTCCGCAACGAGCGCGGGTTCTCCCAGGCCGCTCTGGCCCAGATGCTGGAAATCTCGCCGAGCTACCTCAACCAGATCGAGCACGACGTCCGGCCCCTGACCGTGGCCGTGCTGCTGCGGATCACCGAGGTGTTCGGCGTGGACGCGACGTTCTTCGCCTCCCAGGACGACACCCGGCTGGTCGCCGAGCTGCGCGAGGTCACCATGGACCGCGACCTGGACATCGACGTCGACCCGGCCGAGGTGGCCGAGATGGTCGGCTCACATCCCGCGCTGGCCCGCGCGGTCGTCAACCTGCACCGGCGCTACCGGATCACCACGGCGCAGCTGGCCGCGGCCACCGAGGAGCGGTACTCCGATGGCAGCGGCACCGGATCGATCACCATGCCGCACGAGGAGGTGCGCGACTACTTCTACCAGCGGCAGAACTACCTGCACGAGCTGGACACCGCCGCCGAGGACTTGACGATCCAGATGCGACTGCACCACGGTGATCTGGCCCGCGAACTGAATCGCCGGCTGACCGAGGTGCACGGCGTGCACATCAACAGGCGGATCGATCTCGGCGACACCGTGCTGCACCGGTATGACCCCGGCACCAAGACGCTGGAGATCAGCAACCACCTCTCGCTCGGCCAACAGGTGTTCAAGATGGCGGCCGAACTGGCCTACCTCGAGTACGGCGATCTGATCGACACCCTGGTGGAGGAGGGCAAGTTCACCAGCGACGAGTCGCACACGCTCGCCCGGCTGGGGCTGGCCAATTACTTCGCCGCGGCGGCGGTGCTGCCCTATCGCCAATTCCACGACGTCGCAGAGAATTTCCGCTACGACGTCGAACGGTTGTCGTCCTTCTACTCGGTGAGCTACGAGACCATCGCGCACCGCCTCTCGACCCTGCAGCGACCGTCGATGCGGGGCGTGCCGTTCTCCTTCGTCCGGGTGGACCGGGCCGGCAACATGTCAAAACGGCAGTCCGCCACCGGCTTTCACTTCTCCTCCAGCGGCGGCACCTGCCCGCTGTGGAACGTCTACGAAACGTTCGCCAACCCGGGCAAGATCCTGGTGCAGATCGCCCAGATGCCCGACGGACGCAACTACATGTGGGTGGCCCGCACCGTGGAGCGCCGCGCCGCCCGGTATGGTCAGCCGGGTAAAACCTTCGCGATCGGCCTGGGTTGCGAGTTGCGCCACGCGCACCGGCTCGTCTACTCGGAAGGACTCGACGTCTCGGGAGGACCAGGAACAGTGGCCACACCGATCGGTGCGGGTTGCCGTGTCTGCGAACGCGACAACTGCCCGCAGCGGGCGTTCCCGGCCCTGGGCCGCGCCCTGGATCTGGACGAGCACCGCAGCACGGTCTCCCCGTATCTGGTGAAGCAACCGTGACCGCGCCTCAAGGTGGTCGCATCCCCTCGGGGCGGTTCCGCGAACTTGGGCTGATCAACTGGATTCTCGCGAAGTCGGCCGCCCGCAAGGTCCGCGCGCCCGAGATGCACCTGTTCACCACCCTGGGCCAGAACAAGTTCCTGTTCCTGGTGTGGAGCATCTACAGCGGCCGCGTGCTGCGCGGCCGCCTGCCGGCGATCGACACCGAGCTCGTGATCCTGCGCGTCGCGCATCTGCGCGCCTGCGAGTACGAGCTGCAGCACCATCGCCGGATGGCCGCCAATCAGGGCCTCGACGCGGACCTGCAGGACGCCATCTTCGCGTGGCCCGAGCGCCTGGACCGCGTGGAGGCGCGCCTGACCGTGCGCCAGCAGGCGCTGCTGAACGCCACCGACGAGTTCGTTAAGGACCGCACCATCACCGACGCCACCTGGCAGCAGCTCGCCCAGCACCTGGACCGGCGTCAGCTCATCGAATTCTGCTTGCTGGCAAGCCAATACGACGGCCTGGCCGCGACCATGTCGGCCCTGGCCATCCCGCTGGACAACCCGCGCCAGACCGGCCCCGCTCAGAGGTAGACGTTGGCCAGGACGGCCAGCGTCAGCAGCAGCGGCGGCACGGGCAACCCGAACCCGAATCCCGACCACGCGTATTTACGCCGCCGCCGCAAGAACGACGCCCACATCGTGGCGCAGACCGCCAGCGCGAGCGACAGCAGCAACACCGTCGGGGCCCACTGGCCCACCGCCGCGTTGTCGTCGGCGATCGAAAATGCCACCAACCACAGGACATAACCTGCGGCGAGGCCGCCGATCGCCCCCAGAACGATGTCGCTGCGCATGGGCCCTAGAAGTTGATCATGTGGCCGGTCAGGCCGTGGAAACACTCCTGCAGCGCCTCGGACAAGGTCGGATGGGTGTGGACGTTGCGGGCCAGCTCGGTGGCGGTCAGGTCCCACTTCTGCGCCAGGGTCAGCTCGGGCAGCAGCTCGGACACGTCGTGGCCGATCAGGTGCCCGCCCAGCAGCTCAAGGTGTTTCGCGTCGGCGATCAGCTTGGCGAAGCCGGTGGGGTCGCCCAGGCCGTGCGCCTTGCCGTTGGCGGTGAACGGGAATTTGGCCACCACCACGTCGTAGCCCTCGTCGCGGGCCTGCTGCTCGGTCAGCCCGAAGCTGGCCACCTGGGGCTGGCAGAACGTCGCCCGCGGCAGCATCCGGTAATCGCCAAGCGCCAAGGTCTCTGCGCCGGCGATTGTTTCGGCCGCCACCACGCCCATGGCCTCGGCGACGTGAGCGAGCATCAGCTTGCCGGTCACGTCCCCGATCGCGTAGATGTGCGGCACGCTCGTGACCATGTAGTCGTTGATCCCGATCGCCTTGCGGTCGGTCAGCGCGACGCCGGTGTTCTCCAAGCCAAAGCCCTCGACGTTGGGGGCGAACCCGATGGCCTGCAACACTTTCGCGGCCTTGAGTTCCTGCGTGTTGCCGTCCTTGCTGACGGCGACGGTGACCTCGGAGCCGTTGTCGGAGATCGACTCGACCTTGGTGCCGGTGAGGATCTTGACGCCCAGCTTCTTGAACTGCTTCTCCAGCTCCTTGGACACGTCGGCGTCCTCGTTGGGCAGCGCGCGCGGCAGGAACTCCACGATGGTCACGTCGACGCCGTAGTTCTTCATCACGTAGCCGAACTCCATGCCGATCGCACCGCAACCGGCGATGATGATCGACTCCGGCAGGTCCCGGGACAGAATCAGTTCCTCGTAGGTCACCACGTTCTCCGACAGCGACGTCCCGGGCACCAGCCGGGTGCTGCTGCCGGTGGCGATGATCGCGTTGTCGAACGTCACGGTGTCGGTGCCGCCGTCGTTGAGCTCAACGGACAACGTGTTGGCGTCGGTGAACCGGCCGTACCCGTTGATCTCGGTGATCTTGTTCTTCTTCATCAGGAAGTGCACGCCCGCGACCCGGCCCTCGGCCACCTTGCGGCTGCGGTCGAAGGCGACGCCGTAGTCGAAGGTCGCGTCGCCGTTCATCCCGAACGTCGCGGCCTCCTTGGTGAAGATGTGCACCAGCTCGGCGTTGCGCAGCAACGCCTTGGACGGGATGCAGCCGACGTTGAGGCAGACTCCGCCCCAGTACTTCGGCTCGACGACTGCGGTGTTGAGGCCAAGCTGCGCGGCGCGGATGGCTGCGACATATCCGCCGGGACCGGCCCCGAGGACGACGACGTCAAAATGGGTCACGGCCCCTACCCTAATGGCCGCCCGGCCGGGGCGTTAATACGGAATGAGGCCGACGAGGCAGTGGCCCACCCGCGCGCAGTGGTAATAGCCGAGCAGGGGCGCCGCGGCGGCCAGGGAGGCGAAGGGTCCGGACATCACCGCCAGCGCGAGCGCCGAGACCAGCGGCCTGCCCTCGACCATCGCGAGCAGCACGCCGGCGACGGCGCACGCCACCACATAGACCAGCACCACGAACAGCGCCGGGGTCGCGTCCGCCGAGTGGTACCACCAATAGAACAGGCCGAGGCCGAGGACCGCGGCCAAGCACCACACGCCGAGCGCGACCAGCAGCAGCTTCCACCACTTCAGGTAGAGGTAGCGGCCGGGGACGGTGACCGGTTGCACCGGCGTGGCGGCGGATTCGGTGGCCGCATCGGCATCGCCGGCGGGCGGCTCGGACGTCGGGGGCTCGTCCGGCGCCGCCGCCGGGCGCTCGCCGGCGTCCTCGTCGGAATCCGAGAAATCCGGCTGCCACGACTGAGTGCCAGGGCCTTCGTCGTCGTCGGAGAAGTCGGGCTTCCACGACTGGGTGCCCGGGCTCGACGGGGTGTCGTCGTCAGCCACGTGATGTCACCTGGAGGGCGACCAGGACGCCGAACCAGCCCGGGGCCACCGCCAAGGCGAACGCGCCGAGCATCGTCACCCACCGGCGTCCGGAGAAAAGGATCGTCACCAGCCCGGCGACGCTCGGAATCCCAACGACCAGCGCGAGGGCGAAGGCCGGGCGGATGCTCCCGTGGACCGTCCCGGCGAATCCCACCCCCGCCAACAGCCCGACCGCGGCGCCGACCAGCATGGCGCCGGCCAACAACCGCGGGCGCGGGAGGGGGATCACGCCTTCGAGGTTACTGCCGTCACCGACCCGGAGGGCACGTTCGCGCCGCCGTGTCAGTCACCACCTGACCGCGCGCCGAAGGGCGCTCGCCGCGTTCGTAATCGGCGCCGGTGATGACCGGCGTGGCCCGCAGCTCAACCTGTTCGTCCTCGGTGAAGACGCGGCCGCGGGACAAGAAACGCAGCCCTTCGGGGGCTTCCACGCTGAACCCGCCGCCACGGCCGGGAACCACGTCGATGACCAGCTGGGTGTGCTTCCATGCCTCGTACTGCGGGCCCGAGATCCACACCGGCACCCCGTCCCCGACGTCGAGCACGCCGAGCAACACGTCGCGGTCGCCGACCAGGAAGTCATCCCGCGGATAGCACATCGGCGACGACCCGTCGCAGCACCCGCCGGACTGGTGAAACATCAGCGGGCCGTGTTTCTCCTGCAGGCGCGCCAGCAGTTCGGCGGCGCCGGCGGTGACCACGACGCCGGGGACCATCAGAAGAATCCCTGCGCCTTGTCCGAGTAGGACACCATCAGGTTCTTGGTCTGCTGGTAATGGTCGAGCATCATCTTGTGGTTCTCCCGGCCGATGCCGGACTGCTTGTAGCCGCCGAACGCGGCGTGCGCGGGATAGGCGTGGTAGCAGTTGACCCACACCCGGCCGGCCTGGATGTCGCGTCCGGCCCGATAGGCGGTGTTGCCGTCGCGGCTCCACACCCCGGCGCCCAGGCCGTAGAGGGTGTCGTTGGCGATCGAGATCGCGTCGTCGTAGTCGGAGAACGACGTCACCGTGACGACGGGACCGAAGATCTCCTCCTGGAAGATCCGCATCTTATTGTTGCCGGCGAAGATGGTGGGCTGCATGTAGTAGCCGCCCGACAGGTCGCCGCCCAGCTCGGCCCGCTCGCCCCCGGTGATGATCTTGGCGCCCTCGTCCTTGCCAATCTCGATGTAGGACAACACCTTTTCCAGCTGATCGTTGGAGGCCTGCGAGCCCAACATGGTCTCGGAGTCCAGCGGGTCGCCCTGCCGCACCGCCTTGGTCCGGATGGCCGCCAGCTCGAGGAACTCGTCGTAGATGTCGGACTGGATCAGGCTGCGCGACGGGCAGGTGCACACCTCGCCCTGGTTCAGGGCGAACATGGTGAAGCCCTCGAGGGCCTTGTCCTGGAAGTCGTCGCCCTTGGCCATCACGTCGGAGAAGAAGATGTTCGGGCTCTTGCCGCCGAGTTCCAGCGTGACCGGGATCAGGTTCTGCGAGGCGTACTGCATGATCAGCCGGCCGGTGGTGGTTTCACCGGTGAACGCCACCTTGGCGATGCGGTTGCTCGACGCCAGCGGCTTGCCCGCCTCGGCGCCGAATCCGTTGACCACGTTGACCACGCCGGCCGGCAACAGGTCGCCGATGAGCGACATCAGGTAGAGCACCGAGACCGGCGTCTGTTCGGCGGGTTTGAGCACGACGGCGTTGCCGGCCGCCAGCGCAGGCGCCAGCTTCCAGGTGGCCATCAGGATCGGGAAGTTCCACGGGATGATCTGCCCGACCACCCCGAGCGGCTCGTGGAAGTGGTACGCGACGGTGTTCTCGTCGATCTGCGACAGCGAACCCTCCTGCGCCCGGATCGCCCCGGCGAAGTATCGGAAATGGTCGACCGCCAGGGTGATGTCGGCGCCGAGCGCCTCGCGGATCGG
>NZ_LZJJ01000475.1:0-899 GCF_001667625.1 Mycobacterium sp. E1715 | reverse complement strand
TCCCGCGACACCCGGAAGTCGTGACCGGTGCTGCTGTCGGTGCACGTCATGCCCGACGGCTCGCTGTCGCAGGTGATCGTGCCCGCGGACTGGGTCTGGCCGTAGTCGAGGGTCGGCTCGCCGGCGAAGCGCAGGGTGTCGCCGTGGCAGTGGATGGCGGCCGGCTCGCCCAGGTTCAACACGAAGCGGTTGCCCCAGGCGAGATGCTTGCCGCACTCCGGTGGCGGCGGTGGCTGGTAGTCGAAGTCGCTGATGTCGCACGCCACACCGAAGCCGCCCAGGACGCAGTAGATGTTGCCGGACGGCGATTGAAAGTTCTGGGTGTCCGCGTGCGCGGTCGCCGGCATCACGGTGGCGGCCGCGACCGTCGCGGCGGCGACAGCGAGGGTCCTCATCATTTGCTGAGCGTAAGCCTGTGCGCCGGTGGACCGGACCGATAATCCCGAAATGAGTTTGCGCGGGGGCCTTCACCTGGCCGCCCAAAAGGATTACAACGTCATCATGAAGGCATCAATGGTCGCCGCGGTTCCGCTCCTGGCGGCCGCGACCGCGGTGGGCCCGGCGCACGCGGACCCGCTCTACCACTTCCAGTCGCCGTCCGGCAACATCTACTGCGTCCTGGGCGGCTTCGGTGTGGCGTGCGACATCAGCGACTTCGACTACCAGCCACCGCCGCCACCGGAGTGCGGCAAGCATCTCGCCTGGGGCAACCGCTTCGTGTTGAACCTGGGCGAGCCGGCCGCCATCCACTGCCACGGCGACACCCTGCGCTTCGCCGGCGAGCCGACCCTCGACTACGGCCAGACCCAGTCCGCGGGCACGATCACCTGCGACAGCGAGCCGTCGGGCATGACGTGCACCGACAGCAGCACCGGGCACTACTTCCGCGTGTCGCGGGA
>NZ_LZJJ01000474.1:0-4520 GCF_001667625.1 Mycobacterium sp. E1715 | reverse complement strand
TGGGCCGAACTCGCGGAAAAGCTGTTAGCTTTACCCCACGTTCGCTCAAGACAGGTGGCAACGGAAGGGCTCGCGTGATGGGCGTCGACCCCGGGCTGACCCGATGCGGGCTGTCGGTGGTCGAAAGCGGGCGCGGACGAAACGTGGTCGCGCTGGACGTGGACGTGGTGCGGACCCCGTCGGACGCGCCGCTGGCCGAGAGGCTGCTGGCCATCAGCGATGCCGTCGAGCACTGGCTGGCCACCCACCAACCGGACGTCGTCGCCATCGAGCGGGTGTTCTCCCAGCTGAACGTGTCGACGGTGATGGGCACCGCGCAGGCCGGCGGGGTGATCGCGCTGGCGGCGGCCAAGCGCGGCATCGACGTGCACTTCCACACGCCGAGCGAGGTCAAGGCCGCGGTCACGGGCAACGGTGCCGCGGACAAGGCCCAGGTGACCGCGATGGTCACGAAAATCCTTGCGCTGCAAGCGAAGCCGACTCCCGCGGACGCCGCGGACGCGCTGGCGTTGGCCATCTGCCACTGCTGGCGGGCGCCGATGCTGGCCCGGATGGCCGCGGCCGAAGCGCTGGCCGCGCAACAGCGGCACGCGTACCTGGCCAAGCTGAAGGCCGCGCGATGATCGCCTCGGTGCGCGGTGAGGTGCTCGAGGTGGCGCTCGACCACGCGGTGATCGAGGCCGCCGGCGTCGGCTACCGGGTCAACGCGACGCCGTCGACGCTGGCGACGCTGCGCTCCGGGACCGAGGCGCGGTTGATCACCGCGATGGTCGTGCGCGAGGACTCGATGACGCTGTACGGCTTCACCGACACCGAGACCCGAGACCTGTTCCTGACCCTGCTGACCGTGTCGGGGGTGGGCCCCCGGCTGGCGATGGCGACGTTGGCGGTTCACGACGCGGCGGCGTTGCGGCAGGTGCTGCACGACAGCGACGTGGTCGCGCTGACCCGGGTTCCCGGGATCGGCAAACGCGGTGCCGAACGAATGGTGCTCGAGCTGCGGGACAAGGTGGGCGCGGTGTCAGCGGGCGCGCCCGCGTCCGTGGTCAACGGGCACGCGGTGCGCGGGCCGGTGGTCGAGGCGCTGGTCGGCCTGGGCTTCGCCGTCAAGCAGGCCGAGGAGGCCACCGACAAGGTGCTGGCCACCGATCAGGACGCGACGACATCCGGCGCCCTGCGCGCCGCCCTCTCGCTGCTGGGCAAGACCAAATGAGCAGCCCCGACGATGACTTCGCCGACCGCGAGCTGTCGCCGGCGCTGGCCGTCGGGGAGGGGGACATCGACGTCAGTCTGCGGCCGCGCTCGCTGCGGGAGTTCATCGGCCAGCCGCGGGTGCGCGAACAGCTGCAGCTGGTGATCGAGGGCGCCAAAAATCGCGGCGGCACACCGGATCACATCCTGCTCTCGGGTCCGCCGGGGCTGGGCAAGACGTCGCTGGCCATGATCATCGCCGCCGAGCTCGGGTCCTCGTTGCGCGTGACGTCGGGTCCGGCGCTGGAACGCGCCGGTGACCTGGCCGCCATGCTGTCCAACCTGGTCGAGCACGACGTGCTGTTCATCGACGAGATTCACCGCATCGCCCGGCCCGCCGAGGAGATGCTGTACCTGGCGATGGAGGACTTTCGCGTCGACGTGGTGGTCGGCAAGGGTCCAGGCGCGACGTCGATCCCCCTGGAGGTGGCGCCCTTCACCCTGGTCGGCGCCACCACCCGGTCCGGCGCGCTGACCGGGCCGCTGCGCGATCGGTTCGGGTTCACCGCCCACATGGACTTCTACGAGCCCGCCGAGTTGGAGCTGGTGCTGGCCCGCTCAGCCGGCATCCTCGGCATCGAGCTGGGCGCCGAGGCGGCCGAGGAGATCGCCCGGCGCTCGCGCGGGACACCGCGCATCGCCAACCGGCTGCTGCGGCGGGTCCGCGACTTCGCCGAGGTGCGCGCCGACGGGGTGATCACCCGCGACGTCGCCAAGGCCGCACTGGCGGTCTACGACGTCGACGAGCTGGGCCTGGACCGGCTGGACCGGGCCGTGCTGTCGGCCCTGACCCGCAGCTTCGGCGGGGGCCCGGTCGGGGTCTCGACCCTGGCGGTGGCCGTGGGGGAGGAGGCCACCACGGTCGAGGAGGTGTGCGAACCGTTCCTGGTCCGCGCCGGGATGGTCGCCCGCACGCCGCGCGGCCGGGTGGCCACCGCGCAGGCATGGACACACCTGGGCATGAGCCCGCCGGCGGGCGTCACCGGGTTGGGCCAACCAGGCCTGTTTGACTAGTGGCGATCGCGAGCGCGGCGAAGGCCGGGCGATGCGGGTCGCCACCGTTTGACTAGTGGCGATCGCGAGCGCGGCGAAGGCCGGGCGATGCGGGTCGCCACCGTTTGACTAGTGGCGATCGCGAGCGCGGCGAAGGCCGGGCGATGCGGGTCGCCACCGTTTGACTAGTGGCGATCGCGAGCGCGGCGAAGGCCGGGCGATGCGGGTCGCCACCGTTTGACTAGTGGCGATCGCGAGCGCGGCGAAGGCCGGGCGATGCGGGTCGCCACCGTTTGACTAGTGGCGATCGCGAGCGCGGCGAAGGCCGGGCGATGCGGGTCGCCACCATTGGACTAGTGGCGATCGCGAGCGCGACCAAATCGTGACCTTTGCGGGTCAGCCCGGCCGCGGCGGTCCGCGGCTACGCTGTCCGGCCTGCTCAGGCCCCTGCCACCCCGGCGGACCAGCCACAGCCGGCGTTCCCAGCCGACACCCTGGCGGCCCGCGATCGGTTATGCGTGGGCGTCGTCGGGTAACCAAGCTCACAGCAGTAATACCTGTTGAAGGAGATTCTGATGAGGACCACGCGCTACGACAACGAACGCCCTCGCGCGCTGTACATGCCACGCACCCGCGGCGCGCTAACCGGGCTGCTCCTGATTCTGTTGGGCGCCTGGGGCGCACTGGTGCCGTTCTTCGGGCCCAACATCGACTGGGCCTACCTGACCGACCCGGCGTGGACGTGGACCACGACCAAGGGCTGGCTCGAGGTGCTCCCCGGGGCCGCCACGGCGTTGGGCGGCCTGCTGGTCCTTACGTCGGGCAACCGCGCCAGCGGCGTCTTCGGCGGTTGGCTGGCGGTCCTCGGCGGGGCCTGGTTCGTGGTCGGCCGCGCGTTCGCGTCGACCCTGGGCATCGGCGACCTCGGGCAACCGGTGGCGTCGACGGACCTGAAACGAGCCCTGCTCGAGGTCACCTACTTCACCGGCCTGGGCGCCCTGATCGTGTTCCTGGGCGGGGCGGCCGTGGCGCGCCTGGCGGTGCGGCACGCGCGAGACGTCGTGGTGACCGAGCCGGCCCCGGTGGCCGCCGAGGCGGTGCCGGCCGGCGGCCCGGCCATGTACGACGAGACGCGGGGCGGCATGCCCGCCGCGCGGACGGACCGGGTCGAAGCCGAGCCCCGCGGGCGTGGTTTCTTCGGTCGGCGCGCCGGTGGCGGCCTGTTCCACCGGCACCACCACGCCGGCGTGTAACGAGTGACGCGGGAGGCGCCGGTAGCCATTGGCTACCGGCGCCCTTTCGCGTCCGGGGCGGTCCGGGCGACCGCAGGTCGGTAAAGTTCCACCGCGCAGGCCTCGACCACCGAGGAGGAGCGATGATCACTGCCGGGTTGGTGTTCGCCGGACTGGCGGCTTTACTGCACGTCTACATCTTTGTAATGGAATCGTTCACCTGGACCTCGCCGCGCACCCGCGCCACGTTCGGCACGACGGCCGAGGAGGCCGAGACAACCAAGTTGCTGGCCTTCAACCAAGGCTTCTACAACCTGTTCCTGGCCGTGGTCACCGGCCTCGGCATCGGGGCGATCATCTTGCGGCACAACGCCGTTGGGGCGGCGCTCATCTTCGCCGGCGTCGGGCCCATGGCCGCGGCCGCGGTGGTCCTGCTGCTGTCCGCACCGGAGAAGGGGCGTGCCGCGGTCACGCAGGGCGTCTTTCCGGCGATCGCGATCGCGCTGCTGCTGCTCGGCCTCAGGTTTTAACATCTGTCTCACCAGCCCCAATGGTCACCGCCGGGGGCGGAATTCCGCGCGCCGCATGGGTTACAAGCGGAAATGGTCGGGTACCCATGCCGGGCCGGAAACAGGCCCGGTATTCAACGAGGGGATGTCATGAAATACGCAGAAGACGGCCAAACACGCGGGCTGAGCATGCCGCGTTCGCGTGGCGCGGTCAGCGGACTGCTCCTGGTCATCATGGGAGCTTGGGGGGCGTTAATACCGTTTGTCGGACCGCGCTTCAACTTCGCCTACACGCCCGATCGGGAGTGGGCGTGGAGCACGGCTCGAGGGTGGCTCGAGGTTCTGCCGGGGGCGGCGACCGTGCTGGGTGGCCTCTTGCTGATCGTCGCCGGAAACCGCGTCGCGGCGATGCTGGGCGGCTGGCTGGCGGTCCTGGCCGGCGCCTGGTTCGTCGTGGGCGGCCAGTTCGCGCCGCTGCTGGGAATCGGCTCCGCCGGTGATCCCGTCGCCGCGACCGACCGCAAGCGCGCGGTGC
>NZ_LZJJ01000473.1:0-29586 GCF_001667625.1 Mycobacterium sp. E1715 | reverse complement strand
TGGCCTACGGCGCGCTCGGCGTGCTCGTCGTGCTGGTGGTGGCCCGGTGAATGTCTTGTCCTACGTCGCGGGCGCGGTCCAGATCGCCGCCGTCATGGCCGGGGCGCCGCTGGTGGTCGGCCTGACCCGGCAGGTGCGCGCCCGCTGGGAGGGCCGCGCCGGCGCCGGAATCCTGCAGCCCTGGCGTGACATCGTCAAACAGCTTGGGAAGCAACAGATCACTCCACGTGGGACGACCTTGGTGTTTGCCGCCGCGCCCGCGATCGTCGCCGGAACCACGCTGCTGATCGCCGCGATCGCACCGCTGGTCGCCACCGGGTCGCCACTGGACGCCAGCGCTGACCTGTTCGCCGTGGTCGGACTGCTGTTTGTCGGCACCGTCGCGCTCACCCTGGCCGGCATCGACACCGGCACCTCGTTCGGCGGCATGGGCGCCAGCCGCGAAATCACGATCGCCGCGCTCGTCGAACCCACCATCTTGCTTGCGGTCTTCGCCCTGTCCATGCCGGCGGGGTCGGCGAATCTCGGTGCGCTGGTGGCGCATACGATCACCCATCCGGGCCAGGTGGTGTCGCTGGCCGCCGTCCTGGCCTTCGCCGCACTGGTGATCGTGATCGTCGCCGAGACCGGACGGCTGCCGGTGGACAACCCGGCCACGCACCTGGAGCTGACGATGGTGCACGAGGCGATGGTCCTGGAGTATGCCGGCCCGCGGCTGGCCCTGGTGGAGTGGGCGGCCGGGATGCGGCTGACCGTGCTGTTGGCGCTGCTGGCAAACCTGTTCGCCCCCTGGGGTATTGCCGGCGGCCGACCGGGCGCGGTCGACGTCGCCGTCGGCTTGGCCGCAGTGGCGGCCAAGGTCGCGGTGTTGGCCGGATCCCTGGCCACCGTCGAGGTGTTCGTCGCCAAGCTGCGGCTCTTCCGGGTACCCGAACTGCTGGCCGGATCGTTCCTGTTGGCGTTACTCGCGGTCGTCGCCGCCAACTTCTTCGTGGTGCCGGCATGACGTACGGGACGTTCTCGGTGCTGGTCGACCTCGCCGCCGGCGGGCTGCTGTTGGCCGCGGTGCTGATCGTGTGGCGGCGCGACCTGACCGCCATCATCCGGCTGCTGGCGTGGCAGGGTGCCGCGCTGGCGGCCATCCCCCTGCTGCGCGGGGCGTATGACCGTGACGGCGCGCTCATCGGCGTCGGGGTGGCCGTGCTGGCCCTGCGGGTCGCGGTGCTGCCGCGGCTGCTGGCCCGAGCGGGCGGCGCCGAGTCACGATCGCCCCGGGAAGCCACCCCGGTCATCAACACCGCCACGTCGCTGCTGATCACGGCCGCGCTCACGCTGGCCGCGTTCGCCGCCACCCAACCCCTGGTGAACCTGCAGCCCGCCGCGACCACGTCCGCGGTCCCGGCCGCCACCGCCGTCGTCCTGATCGCATTGCTCGTCATGGTCACCCGGCGACATGCCGTGTCGCAGGCAGCGGGATTCCTCATGCTGGACAACGGGATCGCCGCCACCGCGTTCCTGCTCACCGCGGGGGTGCCGCTGATCGTCGAACTCGGCGCCTCGCTGGACGTGTTGTTCGCGGTCCTCGTGATCGGAGTCCTGACGGGGCGGTTGGCTCACGCCTTCGGTGCTGCCGACCTTGACGCGCTACAGGAGCTGCACGACTGATGACCGCTTTGTTGCTCGCCGCGATCCTCACTCCGATCGGTGCTTCGGTCGCCGTCCTGGTTGCCGGATGGCGCCGGGCGACCGCGACACTGATCGTGCTCTCGGCGGTGACGGTGCTCGCGTGCGGCGCGGCGCTCGCCGTCCGCGTCGGGTCCGGAACCCGGTTCGCCCTAGGCGGGTTGCTGCGACTCGATGCGCTCACCGTCACGATGCTGATCGTCATCGGAATCGTTGCCACACTGGCCACTTGGGCCAGCATCGGCTACCTCGACGCCGAACTCGCGCACGGTCACACCGACCCGCGCGGTGCCCGGGTTTACGGAGCCCTCACGGCCGGCTTCCTGGCGGCGATGGTTGTTGCGGTGTGCGCCAACAACATCGGCGTCATCTGGATCGCGATCGAGGCGACCACGGTGATCACCGCCTTCCTGGTCGGGCACCGCCGCACCCGCGGCGCGCTCGAAGCAACCTGGAAGTACGTCGTGATCTGTTCGGTCGGCATCGCCGTCGCCTTCCTCGGCACCGTGCTGCTCTACTACGCCGCCGAGCATGCCGGTGCGCCGGCCGCCGCCGCGCTGAACCTCGACGTGCTGGCGGCGCACGCCGGCGGGCTCGATCCCGGCATCGCCCGGTTGGCAGGCGGCCTGCTGCTCATCGGTTACGGCGCCAAGGCCGGGTTGTTTCCGTTCCACACCTGGCTGGCCGACGCCCACAGCCAGGCCCCGGCACCGGTTTCCGCGCTGATGAGCGGCGTGTTGCTGTCGGTGGCCTTCTCGGTACTGATCCGCCTCAAGCCGATCATCGGCGCCGCCACCGGACCCGCTTTCATGCGTTCGGGCCTGCTCGTGATCGGGCTGGCGACGCTGGTGGTCGCCGCTCTGATGCTCACGGTGACAACCGACCTCAAGCGCATGCTCGCCTACTCGTCCATGGAGAACATGGGTTTGATCGCGATCGCCGCCGCGGCCGGGACCTCGCTGGCCATCACCGCTCTGCTGCTGCACGTCCTCGCACACGGGATCGGCAAGACGGTCCTCTTCTTGGCCAGCGGCCCGCTGCAGGCGGCGCACGGCTCCACCGCGATCGCCGACATCGCCGCGGTGCTGCGCCGCTCCCGGATCGTCGGCGTGTCGATTGCCGTCGGCGTGATCGTGCTGCTCGGCCTCCCGCCGTTCGCCATGTTCGCCAGCGAGCTGGCCATCGTTCGATCACTCGCCGACGCGCGGCTGGCCTGGGTGCTCGCCGCGGGCATGCTGCTGGTTGCGGTCGCCTTCGCTGCGCTGGCGCGCAACGCGGGCCGCATCCTGTTGGGTCGCCCGACCGAAGCACGCGAAATCGCAGTTCCCCGAACGATTTCTGCCGCCCTCGTCGTCGGGATCGCCGCATCGATCACCCTCGGCGTCACAGCCGGTCCGCTCACCGGCTTGTTCACCGCCGCCGCCAGCGACGTCGGGGGAGCGCGGTGAGGGCCGAATGGCAGCGCCACCGGCTACCCCAGGACGGGCTGGCGGCCTCGGCGGAAGACCTGCTGGGCAACGGATTCCGCTTGGCCCTGGTCGCCGCCCACGACGACTCCGCCGCCTACCGGGTCGTCTATCTGTTCCTCGCCGGCCGGCCGGACCGCCGCGTCGAACTCGAATGTGTGCTGCCCAAAGACGATCCGGCCATTCGATCGCTGGCCTATATGTCGTTTACGGCCAGCCGTTTCGAGCGCGAGATGGCGGACCTGTACGGCATCCGGTGCGTGGGCCATCCCAAAGCGCGCCGCCTGGTGCGTCATGCCCACTGGCCGGAGGAATGGTATCCGATGCGCCGCACGGCGCCGCCGGCCCCCAAACTCGATGCCAGCGGCCACTTCCCGTTCGTCACGGTCGAGGGCCCTGGTGTATACGAGATCCCGGTTGGCCCCGTGCACGCGGGGCTGATCGAGCCGGGCCACTTCCGCTTCTCCGTCGCCGGGGAAACCGTGCTGCGCCTCAAGGCCAGACTGTGGTTCGTGCACCGCGGGATGGAAAAGCTGTTCGAGGGCCGGCCGGCCGGCGGAGCGGTCGAATTGTCCGAACGGGTCAGCGGCGACACCTCCGTTGCGCACGCGCTGGCCCACTGCCTCGCCATCGAAGACGCACTCGGCGTCGAACTCCCCGACGAGGCGCACCGGCTGCGGGCGCTGCTCGTCGAACTCGAACGGCTCTACAACCACGCCGCCGATCTGGGCGCACTCGCCAACGACGTCGGTTTCGGCCTCGCCCACGCGCACGCCCAACGCATCCGCGAGCAACTGCTGCGACTCAACGACGCGGTGACCGGCCACCGGCTGCTGCGCGGCGCGATGCGCCCGGGTGGGGTGGCGCTGCGGGCGCTGCCGGATTCCGGCGCGTTGCGGCGCATCGCCGCCGACGTCGCCGAGGTCGCCGAGCTGACCCTGCACAACACCGTGGTGTATGACCGCTTCGCCGGGACCGCCGTCCTGCACCAACAGGACGCTCACGCGCTCGGATGCCTGGGCTATGTCGCGCGTGCCAGCGGCCTTCGCACGGACGCCCGAATCGAACACCCCACCACCGCACTGCCCGTCACCGAGATCGACGCCGTCGAGGGGGACGTGCTGGCCCGCTACACGGTGCGCCGCGACGAATTCGCGGCTTCCACCGAACTCGCCTGCCATCTGATCGAAACACACAGCGGCCCAATCGAATACACAAAGAGCTTGCCGGCGACCGACGGCCCCCGCAGTGGGATCGGCATCGTCGAGGGCTGGCGCGGCACCATCGTCCACCGTGTCGAAACCGACGCCGCCCACCGGATCAGTCGCGCCAAGATCGTCGACCCGTCGTGGTTCAACTGGCCTGCGCTGCCGGTCGCGATGGCCGACACCATCGTCCCCGACTTCCCCCTGGCCAACAAAAGCTTCAACCAGTCCTACGCCGGCAACGACCTTTGATCGGCGCGACTATGCCTCGCCCGCCAGGGCGAATCGGCCGTCGGCCGTCTGGGCCACCAGGCCGTCGGCCAGCAACGAAAACAGTGCCCGGTCGCGCTGGGCGGTATCGGTCAGCCACGCCACGTCCAGCTCCGCCCGGGTGACCGGAGAGTCCTTGGCGCGCAACACATCCAGCAGCCGGCCACGGACCTGCCGATCGGTTCCCGCGTAGGTCTGCACCCGCCGGGCCGGCCCCTGGGCCGGGGGATGGCCGGCGTCGCGCCACGCGCACCGGGTGAGCGGGCACAACCCGCACCTCGGCGTTCGCGCGGTGCACACCGTCGCGCCGAGTTCCATCAGGGCGACGGAGAACCGCGGCGCCGTTTCGTCCGCGGGCAGCAGGGCAGCGACGTCGGCCATGTCCCGCACCGCCGACGGCGAACCGGCATCGGCCAGCCCGCGCACGGCGCGGGCCACCACCCGGCGCACGTTGGTGTCCACCACCGGGACCGACTGCCGGTAGGCGAAACAGGCGACGGCGCGCGCGGTGTAGCTGCCGATGCCCGGCAACGTCAGGAGGATGTCGACATCCTCGGGCACCACGTCGCCGTAGTCGCGCGCGATAACGGTCGCGCACTCGTGCAGGCGCTTGGCCCGCCGCGGATAGCCCAGCTTGCCCCACGCCCGCAGCACGTCGGCGGCGCTGGCGGCGGCGGTGGCCGACGGGGTGGGCCACCGCAGCACCCAGTCCGACCAGATCGGCAGCACCCGCGACACCGGCGTCTGCTGCAGCATGAACTCGCTGACCAGGATCTGCCACGCGCTCACGCCGGGCTCACGCCAAGGCAGATCGCGGCGGGATCGCTCGTACCACTCGAGCAACTCGTCGCCCGGAATATTTGGCCGCCCGTTCACCCGCGGATGCGGCATGATGTCAGCCATGCCTAACACCAGCCCCGTAACCGCGTGGAAAGCACTCAAAGAGGGTAACGAGCGATTCGTCGCAGGAAAGCCGCAGCATCCCAGCCAGAGTGTCGAACACCGGGCCAGCCTGGCCGCAGGGCAGAAGCCCACCGCTGTCGTGTTCGGTTGCGCCGACAGTCGGGTGGCGGCCGAGCTCATTTTCGACCAGGGCCTGGGCGACATGTTCGTGGTGCGCACGGCCGGGCAGGCGATCGACTCGGCGGTGCTGGGTTCCATCGAGTTCGCGGTGACGGTGCTGGACGTGCCGCTCATCGTGGTGCTGGGTCACGACAGCTGCGGCGCGGTCAAGGCCGCGCTGGGCGCGATCAACGACGGTGCGATCCCGGGCGGTTTCGTGCGGGACGTGGTGGAGCGAGTCGCGCCGTCGATCCTGATGGGCCGCCGCGACGGGCTCAGTCGCGTCGACGAGTTCGAGGAACGGCACGTGCGCGAAACGATCGCGCAGCTGGTGTCGCGTTCGAGCGCGATCGCCGAGCGGGTGGCGGCGGGCACCCTGGCGCTGGCGGGCGCGACCTATCACCTTTCCGACGGGCGCGCGGCGCTGGTCGACCACGTCGGGGACATCGGCGAATAGGCCCCGGCGCGGCCGGCACTAACACGGCCGTCAGCCAGCAAACCCCGCGACACGCCGGGGCGGGTCAGGCAACTCGACGTGACCTGGGCCTACGCTGCAAACGTGCTGGATCTGGAACCGCGTGGCCCGCTACCCACCGAGATCTATTGGCGGCGCCGTGGCCTGGCCGTGGGCGTCGCGGTCGTCGTCGTAGGGATCGTGGTCGCCGCGGTCATCGCCTTCATGGGACACAGCTCGGGCGCCAAGCCCGCCAGTGCCGACAAGCCCAATTCCGCTCAGAGCAAGCCGGGATCACCTGCGCCGCAGGCGCCTCCGCCGATCGCGCCCGGTGAGCAGCCCACGCCGGTGCCGCAACAGGGCCAGAACCCGGAGATGCCCACCCCGACCGCCGCGGTGCAGCCGCCGCCGGTGCTGAAAGAGGGCGACGACTGCCCCGATTCGACGCTGGCCGTCAAGGGCCTGACCAATGCGCCGCAGTACTTCATCGGTGATCAGCCGAAGTTCACCATGGTCGTCACCAACATCGGCCTGGTGTCGTGCAAGCGTGACGTCGGCGCCGCGGTGCTGGCCGCCTACGTGTACTCGCTGGACAACAAGCGGCTGTGGTCGAACCTGGACTGCGCGCCGTCCAACGAGACGCTGATCAAGACCTTCACGCCGGGCGAGCAGGTGACGACCGCGGTGACCTGGACGGGGATGGGGTCGGCTCCGCACTGCCCGCTGCCGCGGCCGGCGATCGGGCCGGGCACCTACAACCTCGTCGTGCAGCTGGGCAACCTGCGTTCGCAGCCGGTGCCGTTCATCATGAACCAGCCGCCTCCGCCGCCGGGCCCGGTGCCCGGGCCGGGTCAGCCCGCGGCCGCGCCGCCGCCCGAGGCCCCACCGGCCCCGGTCCCCGCCGGTTAACTCAGCGGGTCGGCGATAGTCGACTCCGCGAGCTGCGACAGTCCCTCGCGCACGTGGCGGGCCCACATCGCGCCGATGCCCTCGACCGATTGCAGGTCGCCGGCGCTCGCAGCCAACAGGCCCTGCAGCGTCCCGAACGATCGGACCAGTAGGTCGGAGTGGGCGAACTGCAGTCGCGGGATGCTGGCCAGCGCACGGTAGCCGCGGGGGCTGACCGCCGAGTCCTGCGCCTCGGCGGTGGTCGGGTAGCCGAAAACCTTTGCCAGCGCGGTGAGTTCGAGCAGCTCGGTGTCCGAGAGCGCGTCCAGCTCGTCCAGGGTCGCCGTCATCTGCGCCTTGGACAGCGGCTCCGGGCTGGCGTGGTAATCGCGGACGGTCAATTCCCGCGCGACGTCGTTGCCGCCCAGCAGCTCGTCCAGCTGCAGCCGCAGCTGACGCCCGTCGGTGCCCAGCTCGACGACGTCGTCGTCGATCACCAGGCCGATCCGCCGCACCAGCTCGAGCCGCTGCACCACCGTCATGACGTCGCGCAGCGTGACGAAGTCCTCGATCTCGGCCAGCGACAGCTGCCTGCTGACCTCGTCGAGCCTGGTCTTGTACCGCTCCAGGGTCGCGATCGCCTGGTTGGCCCGGGACAGGATGGTCGCGGAATCGGCCACCACGTGGCGTTCACCGCCCACGTAGACGGTCACGATGTTCATCGAATGGCTGACCGAGATCACCGGATAACCGGTCTGAATCGCCGCCCGTTCCGCCGAGCGATGCCGCGTTCCCGATTCGTCGGTAGGTATCGACGGATCCGGCACCAGCTGCACGTTGGCCCGCACGATGCGGCTGCCGTCGGTGGACAGCACCACGGCGCCGTCCATCTTCGCCAGCTCCCGCAGCCGGGTCGGCGCGTACCGGACGTCGAGGGCGAAGCCGCCGTCACAGATGGCCTCGACGTTCTCGTCGTTGCCGAGGACGATCAGCGCACCGGTGCGGCCGCGCAGGATGCGCTCCAGGCCGTCGCGCAGCCCGGTCCCCGGCGCAAGGCGGGCGACGGTCTCACGCAGTGTCGGACGAGTCACAGCGTGTCATTGTGCGGCCCCGGGGCGTTTTGCGTCCAGCCAGTGCGCGGCCGGGCGATGGCTTTCATGTGTTGCAGCGCCGCGGCGATGGTCGGTGCGCGCAGCGCCCGCATCCCATTCGGCACGATCTCGCGCCGCGGGTCGTCGCCGTCGGGGATGAGCGCGATGCTGAATCCCTGACGCGCGGCCTCGCCCAGCCGCCGTTCCATGCCGCCGACCCGTCGCAGGTCGCCCGCCAGCCCCACCTCGCCGATCATCACCGCGGTCGTCGGCAGCGGCAGGTCGGCGTAGGCCGACGCCAGCGCCATCGCGACGGCCAGATCCGAGGAGGGATCGGTCAACCGCATGCCGCCCACGGTGGACAGGTAGATGTCGTTGACACCGACGGCCAGCCTGCCGTGCTTCTCCAGCACGGCGCTGATCATCGCGGCCCGGGAGTGGTCGATCCCGCTGACGGCGCGGCGCGGCGAGCCGCCCCCCGGCGTCGCGAGCAGCGCCTGCACCTCCCCGATGAGCGGTCGCTTGCCGTCCAGCGTCACAGTGATCGCGGTCCCGGCGACCGGCGCGGGCCGCTGATCGAGGAAGAGGTTCGACGGATCCGACACGTCCTCGATCCCGTTGTCGTGCAACAGGAAACAGCCAACCTCGTCGGCCCCGCCGAATCGGTTCTTGACGCCCCGAACCATCCGCAGCGACCCGTTGCGGTCACCCTCGAAATGCAGCACCACGTCGACAAGGTGTTCCAGCGAGCGCGGTCCCGCGATGGCCCCGTCCTTGGTGACGTGGCCGACCAGGATCAGCGCGACGCCGTTGGCCTTCGCGGCCGCGGTCAGGGCGGCGGTGACGGCGCGCACCTGAGTGACGCCACCGGCGACGCCGTCGGCCTCGGTGGTGGACATGGTTTGCACGGAGTCGACGATCACCAGCGCGGGCTGCACCGTCGCGATGTGGTCCAGCACCGTGTGCACGTCGGATTCGGCGGCCAGGTAGACCTCGTCGGCGCCGCAGCCGGTCCGGTCGGCGCGCAGCCGGATCTGCCCGGCCGACTCCTCACCGGAGATGTACAGCGCACGCCGGCCCGAAAGCGCCCAGCGGTGGGCCACCTTGAGCAGCAGCGTCGACTTGCCCACGCCCGGATCACCCGCCAGCAGCGTGACCGAACCGGGCACCACGCCGCCCCCGAGCACCCGATCGAGCTCGCCGATCCCGGTCGAGCGGTGCCGGCTGGCGTTGGGCTCGACGGAAGTGATCGGGACCGGCCGCGAGGCCGAAGCGGCCGCGACGGCCGCGCGACGGCCGCCGACCGCACTCAGCACCGGCACCTCGTCCACCGCTCCCCAGGTGCCGCACTCCATGCAGCGGCCCACCCACTTCGCCGTGACGTGCTGGCATTCGGAGCAGCGATATTGGGAGCGCGGATTTGCCACGCCATGACGGTATCGAGCCGGTACGACAAATCCCGGCTATGACAGGCGGTCGCCGCCGCCTAGCTTGGCTGCGCGGGTGCCAGCCCGGCCGAAACCGGCACCAGCACCGTGGCCTGACCGGCCTTCTCGAAATTGAACGTGAAGTTGTACAGCAACCCGTTGCTGATCGGCTTGGCCAGCATCACGGTCGCCTTGGCCGCGTTGCTCGAGCCCATCGGGCCGGGCGCCACCTTCTGGCCCTCCGGCGTGCCGATCAACAACATGCCGCCCGGGGGCAGCCGACCATCGCCGCTCAGGGTCACCGAGCCGACGTCGCTGGTGATGCTCACCAGCCTGTCCGGCATGTCCGGCGACTGGTTGATGGCCACCAGCAGGAGGTCCACCGCCTGCCCGGGCTGCACGAAGGCGCCCGTCTGCGGCGCCTGCATGCGGATGTCGCGCAGCGCCACATTGTTGATGGTCACCTTGTTGCCGTTGATCGCGGGCTCCTGCACGGCCATCTGCGAGACCTGGCCGGCCCCGCAGCCGCTGAGGAGCATCGCGACCACCGCGATGAGGCCGACGAGCGACGCCCGGATGGTCAGCGCCGGCGCGCGGAGGGGGAGGCCGATCTCGAAGCGGTTCACTCAATGCCTCCTGCTGGGCCGGTTCGACGGATGCAACTATGCACAGTAGTAGGAAGGTTTCGCGCGCGGTAGCGCGGGGCTTGGGACCAGCCAGGGAGGCCATATCCGGTGCTCCGTCGGGGCGCTCAGGGGCCGCTCTCAGGGCCGGAATAAGGCAGGGGTAATGTGCGTCACTGCACGTTCTGCTCCCCCTGTCAACCCCTAATCTGCGCGTGTTGTGCCCCTGACCTGCATCGTTGCTCCGCGCGCGATTGGGCGGCCGTGTTAGACTGAAGTAACGAAAGGGGCTCGAATCAGATGATCTTCAAGGTCGGCGACACCGTTGTTTACCCGCATCACGGTGCTGCGTTAGTCGAGGCGATTGAAACCCGCACCATCAAAGGGGAACAAAAGGAATATCTCGTCTTGAAGGTGGCGCAGGGAGACCTGACAGTTCGAGTGCCTGCCGAGAACGCCGAATACGTGGGTGTCCGCGACGTCGTGGGCCAGGAAGGCCTCGACAAGGTCTTCCAGGTTCTGCGCGCTCCCCACACCGAAGAGCCCACCAACTGGTCGCGCCGGTATAAGGCCAACCTCGAGAAGCTGGCCTCCGGTGACGTCAACAAGGTGGCCGAGGTAGTACGCGACCTGTGGCGTCGCGACCAGGAACGCGGCCTGTCCGCCGGTGAGAAGCGCATGCTGGCCAAGGCCCGCCAGATTCTGGTCGGTGAATTGGCCCTCGCCGAGAGCACCGACGACGCCAAAGCGGAAACCATCCTCGACGAGGTTCTGGCCGCCGCTTCCTGAAGGCCCTGACGCTTCGGTGGTCACGGGGACCGACTCCTCGGGCACGGTCGTCGCAGTGGTTCCGGCCGCAGGGTCGGGGGAACGACTCGGCGCCGGCATTCCGAAGGCATTTTGCGAGGTTGACGGGCGCACCCTGCTGGACCGCGCCGTCGGCGGTTTGCTGGCCTCCGAAGTCGTCGACCACGTGGTGGTCGCCGTCCCGGCGCCCATGGTCGACGAGGCCAAGCGATCCCTGGGCGAACGGGCGACGGTCGTCGCAGGCGGGGCCGACCGCACGACCTCGGTGAGCCTGGCGCTGGCGGCCGTCGCCGGTGACCCCCAGTTCGTCCTGGTGCACGACGCCGCCCGCGCCCTGACACCCCCCGCGCTGATCCTGCGCGTGGTGGACGCCCTACGGGCCGGGCACGACGCCGTCGTGCCCGCGCTGCCGCTGCATGACACCATCAAGGCCGTGGACGCCAACGGTGTGGTCCTGGGCACGCCCGAGCGGGCCGGCCTGCGCGCCGTGCAGACCCCGCAGGGCTTCGCGCTCGACCTGCTGCTGCGCGCGTATCAACGGGCCGGCACGGCCGAGTTCACCGACGACGCTTCGCTCGTCGAGCATGTCGGGGGCCAGGTCCAGGTCGTCGACGGCGACCCGCTGGCGTTCAAGATCACCACTCCGCTCGACCTGGTGCTGGCCGAAGCGATCGTGCGCCGGTGAACGGCGTGCCGCGCGTCGGGCTGGGCGTCGACGTGCACCCGATCGAGCCGGGCCGGCCCTGCTGGCTGGTGGGCCTGCTCTTCCCCGACGCCGACGGCTGCGCCGGCCACTCCGACGGCGACGTGGGCGCGCACGCGCTGTGCGACGCGCTGTTGTCGGCCGCCGGTCTGGGCGACATCGGCGCCGTGTTCGGAGTCGACCAGCCGCGGTGGAAGGGCGTCAGCGGTGCCGACATGCTGCGCCACGTCGCCGAGTTGGTGACGCGAGACGGCTTCCGCGTCGGAAACGCCGCCGTCCAGCTGGTCGGCAACCAGCCGAGAGTCGGTCCGCGGCGCGCCGAGGCGCAGCGCGTGCTCTCGGAGCTGCTGGGGGCACCGGTCTCGGTGTCGGCGACGACGACCGACGGGCTGGGCCTGACGGGTCGCGGTGAGGGCCGCGCCGCCATTGCCACCGCGTTGGTCGTCCCCGGCGGCTAGGGCGCGCAGCGCCGGGCGACGGCGAACCACCCGGTAAGCTGGCACGTCGTGACCGATCGCGCCCGCTTGCGGCTACACGACACGGCAGCCGGCGCCGTGCGTGATTTCGTCCCGCTGCGCGAGGGCCACGTCTCCATCTACCTGTGTGGCGCCACCGTCCAGGGCCTGCCGCACATCGGCCATGTCCGCAGCGGCGTGGCCTTCGACATCCTGCGCCGCTGGCTGATGGCGCGCGGCTGTGACGTCGCGTTCATCCGCAACGTCACCGACATCGAGGACAAGATCCTGGCCAAGGCCGCGGCGGCGGGCCGGCCGTGGTGGGAGTGGGCGGCCACCTACGAGCGCGCGTTCAGCGCCGCCTACGACGCCCTGGACGTGCTGCCGCCGTCCGCGGAACCCCGCGCCACCGGGCACATCACCCAGATGGTCGAATTAATGGACCGCCTGATCGAAACCGGCCACGCTTACGCGGCGAGCGGGGACGTCTACTTCGACGTGCTGAGCTATCCCGAGTACGGGCAACTGTCGGGGCACAAGGTCGACGACGTCCATCAGGGCGAGGGCGTGGCGACCGGCAAGCGTGACCAGCGTGACTTCACCCTCTGGAAGGGCGAGAAGCCCGGCGAGCCGTCGTGGCCCTCGCCCTGGGGCCGCGGGCGTCCGGGCTGGCACCTGGAATGCTCGGCGATGGCACGCACCTATCTGGGGCCCGAATTCGACATCCATTGCGGCGGCATGGATTTGATTTTCCCGCACCACGAGAACGAGATCGCGCAGAGCCGCGCCGCCGGCGACGGATTCGCCCGCTACTGGCTGCACAACGGCTGGGTCACCATGGGCGGCGAGAAGATGAGCAAGTCGCTGGGCAACGTGCTGGCCATCCCGGCGTTGCTGCAGCGCGTCCGGCCGGCGGAGCTGCGCTACTACCTGGGCAGCGCGCACTACCGCTCGATGCTGGAATTCTCCGACACCGCCCTACAGGACGCGGTGAAAGCCTATGTGGGCGTTGAGGAATTCCTGCACCGTGTCCGCGTTCGGGTCGGCGGCGTCGAGCCGGGCGAGTGGACTTCGCGGTTCGCCGAGGCGCTCGACGACGACTTGGCGGTCCCGGCAGCACTGGCCGAGGTGCACCACGCCCGGGCCGAGGGCAACCGGGCCCTCGACTCCGGCGACCACGACGGGGCCCTGCAACACGCCCGGTCGATCCGCGCCATGATGGGGATCCTCGGCTGCGACCCGCTCGACGAGCGCTGGGAAACCCGCGACGAGACGTCGGCCGCGCTCGCCGCGGTCGAGGTGCTGGTGCGGGCCGAACTGGAGAATCGGGAAAAGGCCCGCGAGCAACGCAATTGGGCGCTCGCCGACGAGATTAGGGACCGGCTGAAGCTCGCCGGCATCGAGGTCACCGACACCGCCGACGGGCCGCAGTGGTCGCTGCAGGCAGGTCAGACCCCGTAAATGGCCGGCAATTCGCGCCGGCGCGGCGCAATACGCAAGGCGGGCACCAAGAAGGGGCCCACCGTGGGCTCGGGCGGCCAGCGCCGGCGCGCGCTGGAGGGGCGCGGTCCGACACCCCCGGCGCACCTGCGACCCAACCATCCCGCCGCCAAGCGCGCCCAGTCGCCGGCGCGGCGTCCCACCAAGCGGCCCACCGACGAGACGGAAACGGTGCTCGGCCGCAACCCGGTGCTGGAGTGCCTGCGCGCCGGCGTCCCGGCGACGGCGCTCTACGTGGCCCTGGGCACCGACGCGGACGAGCGGGTCACCGAGTCCGTCGCCCGCGCAGCGGATTCGGGCATCTCGATCCTCGAGGTGCCGCGCGCCGACCTGGACCGGATGACGAGCAACCACCTGCATCAGGGCATCGCGCTGCAGGTCCCGCCGTACAACTACGCCCACCCGGACGACCTGTTGGCGACCGCGATCAACTCCCCGCCCGCGCTGCTGGTGGCGTTGGACAACATCTCCGATCCGCGCAACCTGGGCGCGATCGTGCGTTCGGTCGCGGCGTTCGGCGGACACGGCGTGCTGATCCCGCAGCGGCGTTCGGCGTCGGTGACGGCGGTCGCCTGGCGCACCAGCGCGGGAGCCGCGGCCCGCATCCCGGTGGCTAGGGCCACCAATCTCACCAGGACGCTGAAGGATTGGGCCGACCGCGGGATCCGGGTTATCGGCCTGGACGCCGAAGGCGACACCGTGGTCGACGACCTGGACGGCGCCGACCCGCTGGTGGTGGTCGTCGGCTCGGAGGGCAAGGGACTGTCGCGGCTGGTGCGGCAGAACTGCGACGAAGTCGTGTCCATCCCGATGGCCGGGCACGCCGAATCGCTGAACGCCTCGGTGGCCGCCGGGGTGGTGCTCGCCGAGATCGCCCGGCAGCGCAGGGTTTAACTCCAGTGCGCCGCTGGCCCGCGCGCCTCGGCGCGGTCCTGGCCGTGGTCGGTCTCCTCGCGTCGCCCGCGGCGGCCGCCCAAGTCGACGGATTCGACCTGCAGGCCCACCGCGGCGGCCGAGGCGAGACCACCGAGGAGTCGCTGCGGGCCTTCGCGAAATCGCTCGAATTGGGCGTCAGCACACTCGAACTCGACATCAACATCACCCGAGACGGGCAACCGCTGGTGTGGCACGACCCGACGATCGACGCAGAGAAGTGCGCCGACACCGGCCCCGCGTTCGCCGGTGATCCGCAGTACCCCTACGTCGGAAAGTTGGTGCACGAGCTCACTGTGTCCCAGATCCGCACCCTGGACTGCGGACGCCGGCTGGCCGAGTTTCCCGACGCCGAGGTGGTGCGGGGCAACAAGATAGCCGTCCTACCGGAGGTGTTTGCGCTTGCCGATTCCTACCACGCCGCGGTTCGCTACAACATCGAGACGAAGGTGGCGGCCGACCACCCCGGGACTTCGGCCGAGCCCCAACAGTTCGTCGACGTGATACTGGCCGCCGTGCGCTCGGCCGGCAAGGTCGGCCAGGTGGAGATCCAGAGCTTCGACTGGCGGACCCTGCCGTTGGTTCGCCGGGCCGAGCCGTCGATCCCGTTGGTGGCGTTGTACAACGAAGAGACCTGGGCGCCCGGTTCGCCGTGGCCGGCGGGTGAGAACCCCGCCGCCATAGGTGACCCGATGGTCGGGGCGAAGCTGGTGGGCGCGGACATCGTCTCGCCCCGGTACCAGCTGGTCACCGGCGGGTCCTACGTCGATCGCGCGCATGCGCTTGGGCTGCAGGTGATCCCGTGGACGGTCGACGATGCGGCCACCATGCGCGAACTGATCGCCGACGGGGTCGACGGGCTCATCACCGACTACCCGACGCTGTTGCGCCGCGTGCTGACCGAACTCGGGATGCCGCTGCCGCCCGCCTACCACCGGACTTAGCGTCAGGGCGCCGCGTCCACCAGGGCGCCGGCGGGCGCGACCGGGGAATCGATGCCGGGCCGGCGCCCGCGGGCGGCGCGCCAGATCATGTTCGGGCGCAACAACCGCGTCGCGGGTTCGACCAGCGAGGTCACCCTGATGAACTGATTCAGCGCCGCGGTGTCGGTTTCGGCCGCCGTCAGGACCCGGTCGACGTACTTGTTGAACACCCGCGCGACCAGCGGTGGGGTGCCGTTGATTTCGGGCAGGGCAAGGTCGGGGTTGGTCGACAGCTGCCAGGCCTGGCGGATCGGCGCCGCCGCGGCGCGGAAGAAGCGCCGGGCCAGATCGTCGGTGCCGGCGGACAGGCAGTCGCGCAGCGCCAACGCCTCGAGCGCGGCGACCGTCATGCCCTGGCCGTAGACCGGGTTGAAGCTGCAGATCGCGTCGCCGATGACCAGCAGACCCTCGGGGAAGCGCCGCAGCTTGTCGTAGCGGCGCCATCGGCTGCACGGCGTCCGGTGGCGCACCGGATCCCCGATGGGTTCGGCGGCCCGCACCGCGGCGAGCAGGTGCGCCGGCGCGCAGTCCGCGACGAAATCACACATCTCGGCGAGGTCGAGCCCCGTGGGCTCGTGGCCGGCCACCCCCATCACGGTGAGCAGCCAGGTGTCGTCCTCGCAGTGCAGCAGCCCGCAACCCCTCGGCCTGCCCGGCACGATGCCGACGAGGAAGCCCAGCTCCCGCGGCGCCTCCGCCCTCATGCGCAGCGCTTGGCTCGCGTAGGTCAGCTGGACGTCGACGCGATCCTCACGCGGGCGCTCATACCCCAGGTGGTCCAGCCAGGTCGGGGTGCGGGCGGCACGCCCGGTGGCATCGACGACCAAGTCGGCGGGCAGCGTGATGGGCTCGCCGGTGCGCCCGCAGACCACCCGCACTCCGGTGACGCGGCGACGGTCCGGGGTCGACACCGGGCCGAGGATGAAGTGCTCGTCGAGCAGGGTGACGTTGGGAATCTCGCGCAGCCGGGTGCGGACGTGGTCTTCGAGGAAGGGCCGCGTCGCGCTGTAGGCGGTGAGCCCGGGGGCGCTGCCGCGCCGCGCCATCAGGTGCCCGCCGATGTCGTAGTAGAGCTCGGAGAGGTCATGGCCGTCGAAGTGGCGCGCGCCGTCGCTGACCATCTCGTCGAGGACGCCGGGGAACATCCCCTCGATCACCTGTGCTCCCCGGGCCAGCAGGGCGTGCAGGTGCCGGCCCTGCGGCACCCCGCGGCGAGGGGCGTGCGCGTCGGGCAGCGGGTCACGCTCCACGACCGTCACCGTGTCGAAGAAGTCGGCAAGCGATCGCGCGGCCAGCAAACCGGCCATGCTCGCCCCCAACACCACCGCGTGACTGCCGATCTTGGTCTTGATGTCGGACATGGCACTCCGCCTTTCTGACCGCTGGCTGACAAATGCCATGCTCACAGCGCTCGGCGGGCGCCGATAGCGTAGTCGGGTACGCGAGTTGGGATCGCCCGCCGGACACCGGCCGGTCGACGCGCACGCGAAACGGTGGCAATCCGGCCCGCGCGGTGCCGCCGCGCGGATATAGTCGCCGCGTGATCGGCGGCGACCAGCTGATTGGGCGCGACAGCGAGTTGGCAACCATTCGCCGCTTCCTGAGCGGGGCTGACCAGCACTCCGGGGTGCTGATCGCGGGCGCCGCCGGGCTGGGCAAGACTCGGTTGGCCCGCGAAGCGCTGCGGCGTGCCGGGGCATCGGGCGAACGCATCCAGTGGATCGTCGGCACCCAATCGGCCCAGTCGTTGCCACTCGGGGCGTTCATCGGCCTACTGGGCGAAGGCATGTCGGATCCGCTGACCAGCGTCCGGCGCGTGATCGAGTCGTTTGTCGCGCGGCAACGCCGCGGCCGAGTGGTGGTCGGAGTCGACGACGCGCACCTGCTGGATGGGTTGTCCGCGCTTGTGATTCACCAGCTGGCGCAGTCCGGCGGGGTCCGGCTGGTGGTCACGGTCCGCTCCGGCAGCGAAGAGCCCGATGCGGTGACGGCGCTGTGGAAGGACGGTTTGCTCCATCGCCTGGATCTGGAGCCACTTTCGGCCACGGCGACGCGCGAGGTGATCGAGCGCACGCTAGGCGGCCCGGTGGATGCGCGTTGTGCGGAGCGGTTCCGGCGGCTCACCGGGGGGAACACGCTGTTTCTTCGGCAGCTGCTGAGCGATCAGATGGCGGCCGGGCGGGTGCGGCAGGTGGCCGGGGTGTGGATGTGGGACGGCGACGTCGCGGTCTCGGCCAGCTTGTCCGACACGGTGGGACGCCAGCTTGGCCGCCTGAGCCCGCCGGTGGCGCTGGTGGTCGACACGCTGTCGCAATGTGAGCCGCTGCCCGTTGACGTGTTGTGCGACTTGGTGTCCCGCGAGGATTTGGTGGCGGCCGAAGCCATGGGCCTGGTGAACGTCGAACGCACCGCCGGCGGGCTGATGGCCCGGCTCGCGCACCCGCTGTTCGGTGAGCTTCGCCGCGCGGGCGCGGGCGAGATGTATCTGTCGAAGGTCCGCGGCCGCTTGGCGACCCGGCTGGCGCGCGACGGTGACGCAGACATGCAGGCCACGGTGCGCCGGGCGTTGCTGAGCCTCGAGTCGGATCTGGACCCGCAACCCGGGCTGTATCTGGAATCGGCGCGGCACGCGATGACACTGCTGGACCTGGAGTTGGCCGACCGGCTCGCCAACGCCGCGGCGCAGGCCGGGGCGCCGGGGGCGGCCGGCGTGCGGGCGATGAACCTGATCCTGCTCGGCCGCGGCGAGCAGGCCGAGGGCGCGTTGCGCGCGATCACCGAAAGCGATCCGCCGGATCGCCACTACTGGGCGACCCTGCGCGCGGCCAACCTGGTCTGGATGCTCGGCAGGCCGGCGGACGCCGCGGCGATTCTCGACGACCTGGCCGCGGCCGAGGAGACGCCGGCACAGGTCGCCGAGCGGTTGGCGGTGCAGGCGTGCCTGGATGCGGTCGCCGCGCGCTGCGGGGTCGCCGCCGAAAGGGCAAGGGCCGCATTGGATTCGGAACAGCTGCCGGACTTCCACGCGATGATGGCGTCGCTTGCGTTGATCATGGCCATGGGCGCGTTGGGGCAGGTCGACTGCCTGGCGATCGTGGCCGGGCAGGCGTTGCGCCGCGCGACGACGTCGTTCGAGGCGTCGCACATGCGGTTCTGGTTCGGCGCGGTGTACGGCCGGGCATGCCGGCTGACGGGCCGCATCGACGAATTCGTCGGCTTCGCAAAGGAGGTGGCCGACTCCGCGCGCGACATCCCGGGTCTGGCCTATGCGAACCTGGCCCTGCTGCTCGGAAATGCCGACCTGGCCCGCGGGGCGGTGGCCGACGCGGTGCGGCTGGTACACGAAGCGCTGGCCGGAGCCCAAATACACGCCACCACAAGTGGTTTGCGCCCGGCAAGCTACTTCGCGCTCGCCGAGGCGCACGGCAAGCTCGGGCACGCCGCGGAGGCGAACGATGCGGCCGCGGGGGCGCGATCGTGCGTGCCGGCCGACTACTTCTTCATGCATACCGGCTTGTCACTGGCCGACGGGTGGGCGCTGGCGACCGGCGGGCGCCTGGGCGAGGCCGTGGCGACGGCGCAGGCGGCCGCGCGAGTCGCCCGCGACCGCGGCCAGCCGACCCACGAACTGGCCTGCATACAGGCGGCGGCGCAGTGGGGTGACGCCTCGGGCGCCGCACGGGCCCGCGCGCTGGCCGACACGCTGGCGCTGCCGCTGGCCGATGCCATCGCTTCGCACGCCGAGGCCCTGCGGGCAGGGAACGGTGAGGGCCTCCTCGCGGTTTCGGCCGCCTACCGGGCGATCGGTGACCGGGCCGCGGCCGCCGACGCGGCGGCACAGGCCTCCGTCGCGTTCGTCGAAGGACAGCAGCACAAGCGCGGGCTTTATGCGTCGGCATTGGCCGGCGAGCTTGCCGAGGAGTGCGGCGGCTTGTGCACGCCGGCGTTGCGGACTCCGGCGGGTCTCAAACTCTCGGGTCGCCAGCGCGACGTCATCGAGCTGGTCGTGGCCGGCCTTTCCAACCGTCAGATCGCCGAGAAGTTGGTGATGTCGGTGCGCACCGTGGAGGGCCACGTCTACCGGGCCTGTCAGCGGGTTGGCGCCCAGTCCCGCGAGGAACTCGCGTCGATCATCCGATCGGGACCGGGGTCCGACTGACGGTATTCGAGTAGGCGACTACTCGTGCGCTTGGCGGAAACCGGTCATACCGTTGCGATCTCAACGAGAAAAGGAGAGCGCAATGAAGTACGTAGTGGCGTGGACATACCGCCTGAACGGCACCGCGGCCGAGAACGACGAAAGCCTGCGACGGGGCCTGGCCGCGTACTCGAAGTGGTCTCAACCGCAGACCACGACCTATCACCAGTTCGTCGGCCGCATCGACGGCGGCGGTGGATTCGCGGTGGTGGAATCCGACAATCCGGCCGACTTGGTCGAGACCACAAGCCAATTCGCCACGATCCTGGATTACCAGATCTATCCCGTTGTGGACATCGCCGAAGCCGCGCAGGCGCTGCAGCAGGGCGTGGAGTTCAGGGAGGCGATCGGCTAGGCGCCGAACACCCGCGCCGACGCCCACAGTGCGAGCACCGCGAGCACCAGGGACACCGGCACGGTACACACCCCGAGGCGGGTGTATTCGCCGACGCCGGCGTCGACGTCGTGCTGGCGAAGCACCCGCCGCCACAACAGGTTCGACAGCGAACCGACGTAGGTCAGGTTCGGTCCGATGTTGACCCCGAGCAGCACGGCCAGGATGGCGACCGGCCCGCTCGGCGCGACCAGTGGCAGCAGCACCAGGGTGGCGGGCAGGTTGTTGACCACGTTGGCCAGCACGGCGGCCACCGCCGCGATGGCGAGCAATGCCGGCAGCGTCGAACCGGACGGCAGCACCGCCGACATCGCCTTGTCCATGCCGTTGACCATCACCGCCCGCACGACCACGCCCAGCGCGAGCACGAACACCAGGAACGACACGTGGGCCGACCGCGCGATGTCGACCACCGAGGTATGCCGGCGGCTCAGGCTGCGCACCGCCAGCACCGCCGCGCCCGCGAGGGCGACCCAGGCCGGGTCCACGTCGACGGACTGGGCCACGGCGAACCCGGCCAGCGTCAGCCCCACGACCACCAGCACGAGCACCGGCGGCCGGGGCGCCGGCCCGGGTTGCTCCGGATGGGGCTGCACGCGCAGGTCGCCGGCGAAGAACCAGCGGAATACCGCGTAGAGCGTGACCACCACACCCACCCACGGCAACGCCATCAACAGCGTGAACCGGGTGAACGAAAGGTGGGCGGTGTGAAACGCCAACAAATTGGTCAGATTCGACACCGGCAGCAGCAGGGAGGCTCCGTTGGCCAGGTGCGCGGTGGCGTAGGCGTACGGGCGCACCGGGGTCCGCAGCCGACGGACGGCGGCCAGCACCACCGGGGTCAGCAAGACCACCGCCGTGTCCAGGCTCAGCACGGCGGTGATCAACGAGGCGATGACGAACACCCGCCGCAGCAGCCCCCCCGACCCGACGCTCCCGCGCGTGATCGCCGCACCGGCCGCCTCGAACAGGCCCTCGTCGTCGCACAGCTTGGCGAGCACCAGCACAGCGCCCAGGAACCCGACCACCCCGGAAAGCCCGGCCACCTCCTCGGCCGCCTGACGCACCGATATCGCGCCGACGGCGATCAGGATGAGGGCCGCGGGAACCGCCGCGACCGCCTCCGGCAGGCCCCGCGGGCGCACGACGGCGAAGGCCAGGACGGCAGCCAGCAGCACCAGCGCAAGGGTCAAGGTCAATGTATTGAACCCGTCTCAGGCCCAGGGGTTTTCGCGTCGCCACACGGTGGGCAGGTGCAGCCCGACACCATCCGCCGCGGCCAACTCGTCGAGGATGCGGACGGAGGAGTCCAGGTCGTCGCCCGCGTAGGGCAAGGCCCGCAGCGGTTTTGACAGCGGCCGGAAGAAATCGTCCCAGTGAATCATGATCACCCGGCGCGCCCCCACCGCGCGCACGGTCTCGGTCCAGTAGTCGGTCAAGTACGACCTGGGCTGTAGTCCCAACTGCCCGACCGACAGGTAGACGGCATCGGCGTGGTGACCGGCCAGCGCACCCTTGACGAATCCGGCGCTGCCCTGAATCAGCAACCGCCGGTCCGTCGGCCGGTGGTGGACCAACGTCGACCAGGACTCCCCGCAGCGGTAGGCGGACGCCTTGACCGGCGGGGTCAGCGGCGTGTCGATCGTGCCGGGAAAGCGGTCCGGCGGGCAATGATGGGACTCCACCAGGGTCACGTCGTACGCGCCCAACGTCATTGGCTCACCGCTGGTGGCGATCACGATACGGTCCTCGGGCAGCCCGTAGCCACGCCCGACGTTGGCCGCCGACCGCCCGCCCACCAGTCGCGCGCCGGTGCGGTCGGCGACGAGCGCGGAATCCAGCGCGTGATCGATGTGGGTGTGCACCGGGATGACCGCCTCCAGCGCTGACACGTTGGCCCGCGCCAGGCAGGCGTCCACGCGGGCGGCCGACGGCGCCACCTTGCCGGCGGCCACCCGGGCCAGGCTCGGCCGGGAGAAGTAGCCGTCGGTCAGCAGGGCCGACGAGCCGTCGTCGATCAGCAGCGTCGCCACGCCCAGCCACGTCGCCGATAGGGCCCCGGCTCTGGCGGGCGGCGCGTCGAACCGATCCGCATACCGCGCGATGTCGGGCCGACCGAGTTTGAGCCGCATCAGCTGAACGCCCCGATCTCGACGCCCGCGGCCTCCAGCCCGTCGCGCACGGCCTCCGCGATCTGCACCGCGCCGGGCGAATCGCCGTGCACGCAAACCGATTCCGCGGTGATCGTGACCGGGGTGCCGTCGATGGCGGTGACCCGGCCGGAGGTCACCATGCCGACCACGCGGTCGGCGATCGCCGCCGGGTCTGCAAGCACCGCGCCGGGTTCGCGGCGGGAAACCAACTGGCCGTCCGGCCGGTAGGCGCGGTCGGCGAACGCCTCGGCCACCGTGCGCAGACCGCGGAACGCGGCCTCGTCGAAGAACGCCGAACCCGCCATGCCCAGCACCGGCAGCGCCGGGTCAACCATCCGCACCGCCTCGGCGACCGCGGCCGCCTGGCCGCGGTCGGTCACAATCGTGTTGTACAGCGCGCCATGGGGTTTGACGTAGGACACGGCCGAGCCGGCCGCGCCGGCGAGCGCCTGCAGCGCGCCAATCTGATACGCCACGTCGGCGATCAGGTCCTCGGCGGCGACGTCGATGAAGCGCCTGCCGAACCCGGCCAGGTCGCGATAGCTCACCTGCGCCCCGATGCGGACGCCGCGCTCGGCGGCCGAGCGGCAGACCCGCAGCAGGCCGGCGGGGTCCCCGGCGTGAAACCCGCACGCCACGTTGGCGCTGGTGACGATCCCCAGCATCGCGTCGTCGTCACCCAGGCGCCAGACGCCGAAGCTTTCGCCCAGGTCGGCGTTGAGGTCGATACCGGCCACCCGTCCAGCTTATGGGGCGGCGCCGGCGCCACCCGGAGAGGCGGTCGCCTTTGCCGTCGCTACCGGGTGACGACCGCGGCCGCGATCTGCTGGGCGACGTCGACCGCGGCCGCCCCGGGCAGGAAGGACCCGCAGGCGGCCACGTCGATGACGATGTTGTTGCGCGCGGTGAGCGCGCGCTGGCACCGCCAGCCATCCGGGCTACCGACCTGCTCTTCCGACGTGCTCAGCGTGCCGCCCACCTTGTGGGAATCGGCCACCGCCCACGCGATCTCGGGCTGCCCCGGGGGACGGTCGACGAATCGGCGGTTGGCGCAGGCCGACCACCTCCGGACCGATGCGTCGTAGAACGCGTTGGCCTGCCTGGCCGTTGGGTAGGAGATCACGGCCTGGTTGACGGAGTCGTTGCGCACATTGGGGTCGTCATAGCTGTCGTCGAGTCGTTCGCCGCGCACCGCGGTCCAGCCGGTGTCCGCGTATACGGCCTGTTGGGCGGGCCCGGCCATGGCCAGGCAGCTCCTCTCGCTGAACGTCTGGCTGGAGTCCCACATGTCCTGCGTGCGATACCGGAGCCGCATTCCCGCACCCAGGATGTCGTTGACTTTGCCGTCGTCGAGCAGCAGCCCGTCCAGGGCGGTGACGGCCACCGGGGCCTGCGACAGCGGACCGCGGGTGTCCGCGGGCGCGGCGCTTCCGCCGACGACGGTGGTGCAGCCGGCCGTGAGGGCGCACAACGCCGCCTGCAGGACGATCGCGATTTGCCTACGCACCAGAGCCTTTCGGACGCGGGCCCGTCTGTGCCGACCAGCTTAGGCGGCGACCTCCTGTCGACGCCCCAGCGACCAGCAGACCAGGTAGATCAGGAAGGAAATCCCCGCGACGAAGACGGACACCGGTACGCCGGGCGCCAGCGACAGCACGATGCCGCCCACGGCGGAGACCTCGGCGAAGACGACCGAGGCCACCATCGCCGCCGCCGGCGAGGCCACCACCCGGGCGGCCGCCGCCGCCGGCGTGATCAGCAACGACATCACCAGCAGCGCACCCACGATCTGCACGGCCTGCGCGGCCACCACGCCGACCAGGGCGGCGAACACGATGCCCAGCGCCCGAACCGGCACGCCGCGGGCCGCCGCGACGTCGGGGTCGACGGTGGCGAACAACAGCGGGCGGTAGCACGTCGCGATGACGGCAAGGACGAGCAGGCAGACCAGGGCCAGCATGCCCAGCCCGGTGTAGCCGACGCCGACGATCTGCCCGGTGAGCAACGCGAAACTGGTCGCGGTCCGGCCCGGGTAGAGGTAGATGAACAGCACCGCCAGGCCCAGCCCGAAGGCCAGCACCACGCCGATGACCGAGTCGCGTTCGCGGGCCCGCCGGCCCAGCACGCCGAACAGCGCGGCCGCCAAAGCGCTGCCGACCAGGGCGCCCAGCCCCACCTCGACGCCGACCAGCAGCGCGAAAGCCGCTCCCGTCAACGACAGTTCGCTCGAGCCGTGCACGGCGAACGACATCTGCCGCATCACGATGAACGGCCCGATCAGCCCAGCCACCAGGCCAAGCAGCGCGGCGGCGAGCAGCGCCTGCTGGACGAAGTCGTGGCGCAGTAGGTGGGCGGTGACGTCGAAGTCGAGCAGGTGGGCCAGCACGCCGGTCAGCCGGTTATTCACCGTGGGCCCAGTCGGTCGTCTCGCCGACCACCACGTAGCGGTCCTTGACCTTGACCACCGCGATGTCGGCTCGGTAGAGCGTCGAGAGCGTCTCGGTGGTCATCACCTCGTCGACGGTGCCGATCCGGAACCGTCCGTCGACCAGATAAATCAGCCGGTCGACGTACGGCAGGATCGCGTTGAGGTCGTGGGTGACGACGATGACGGCGGTCCCGGCATCCCGGCGGCGACGGTCGATCAGCGCGGACACCAGTTTGGCGTTCGCCGGGTCCAGGGCCAGCAGCGGCTCGTCGCACAGCAGCAGCATCGGGTCGCTGACCAGCGCCTGCGCGACGCGGATCCGCTGCAGCTCGCCGCCGGACATCACGCCCACCCGGACGTCCGCCAAGTGTTCGGCGTTGACCTGTCGCAGCGCCTCGGCCACGGTCGCGCGGCGGCGGGCGCGGTCGGCGGATCTGCGCGGCATGCCGCCCCAACGATGCCCGTCGACGCCGAGCCGAACCAGGTCGCGTCCCCGAAGCATCACGTCGGAGTCCATCGGTCGGTGTTGCGGCACGTAGCCGACGCGTCCGCTGCCGGAGTGCATCGGCTCTCCGTCCACCAACGCGACACCGGCGGACAACGGCAGCTGCCCCAGCAGCACCTTCAGCAACGACGTCTTGCCGCTGCCGTTGGGGCCGAGGACGGCGATGAATTCGCCGGGTGACACGGACAGGTCGAGGTGGTCCCACAGCACCCGGTCGCCGAACGCCAGCCGCGCACCGCGCAGCGAGACGGTATCCGGTCGGCTGTCGACCGCGCGGACCGCGTCGAGGCTCACGGTTGCACTGACCGGCGCGATTGGAGCGCGGCCAGCAGCTGGTTGACCGTGTTGCGCTGCCACGTCAGGTAATCCGTGCCGTCGGGCAGGGTCTCGCTCACTTCGGTCACCGGCACGCCCGCGCGCCGCGCGGCGTCCCGCACGCCGTTGATCGCGGGGGTCGACGTCTGCGGGTTGACCAGCACCACCGACACCTGACGATGGTCGATCAGGTCGAGCACGAACGCCATGTCGGCAGGCGAGGGGTCCGTCTCGTTCTCGTTGGCCGCGGTGAAGGCGGCCGGTGTGCGGTTGACCAGACCGGACGCCTCCAGCAGGTAGTGGCCGACGGGTTCGGTCGCGATGACCCCCGTGCCGGGGTAGGCGCTGGCGATGGCGTGTTCGGAGATGGCGATCGCGTCGGCGCCGCGGCAGAAGCCCGCGGCGTTGGCCCGGTAGTCGGCGGCGTTGGCGGGATCGATGGCGGCCACACGGTCGGCGATCGCGAAGGCGACCGATTTGGCGACGTCGAGGTCGTAGAAGACGTGCTCGTTGGCCGGCTGCTCGGCCGAGTCCCTGTGGAACGAATAGGCGCCGATCGCTTTCACGCCGGGGTGGCCGGCGAGCACCTGGTCCACCCAGGGGTCATAACCGCCACCGTTGTACACCACCAGGGTGGCGTCGGTGATGGCCGCGGCGTCCGCGGGGCTGGCTTGATATGAGTGCGGGTCGGTGTCGCCCCCGGTCAGGATGGACTTCACCGCGAGGTGACGGCCGGTGACGGCGCTAGCCACGCTGCCCCAGACGCCGGTCGAGGCGACGATGGCGGCCGCCCGCGGGTGTGCCGGGCCGCCGCAGCCCGTGCCCGCGGCCAGCAGGATCAGCACGGCGGGCAGCCAGCGCAGCGCGCCGGCCACCGCGATTCGTCCCCGCGTCAGCGCCATGCGTGCGTCCGATGTCCTCTCGCCGGCCGGTCGGCCGACCCACAATACTAATGAAAATCGTTTCCATTACAAAGCGGCGAGTGGAAGCCGCTTAGGCGCGCATCCGGATTCGCTGTAGCGTCACCGATTGTGAGTCCCGCACCACGCCGGCGTGCGACTCTGGCGTCGTTGGCGGACGAACTGAAGGTTTCGCGCACCACGATCTCCAACGCCTTCAACCGGCCGGATCAACTCTCGGCCGACCTACGCGAACGCGTGCTCGCGACGGCCAAGCGGCTGGGGTACGCGGGTCCCGACCCGGTGGCGCGCTCGCTGCGCACCCGGAAGGCCGGCGCGGTCGGCCTCGTGATGGCCGAGCCGCTCACTTACTTCTTCAGCGATCCGGCGGCGCGGGACTTCGTCGCCGGAGTCGCGCAGTCCTGCGAAGAGCTGGGGCAGGGCCTGCTGCTGGTGGCCGTCGGGCCCGGCCGCAGCATGGAGGACGGGACGGGCGCCGTGCTCGGCGCCGGGGTGGACGGCTTCGTCGTGTATTCGGTGTGCGACGAGGACCCGTACCTTCAGGTCGTCCTGCAGCGCCGATTGCCGGTCGTGGTCGTCGACCAGCCGAAGGGGCTCTCCGGCGTGTCCCGGGTGGGGATCGACGATCGGGCGGCGATGCGTGAGTTGGCCGACTACGTGCTGGGGCTGGGGCACCGCGAGATCGGGCTGCTGACCATGCGGCTGGGCCGGGACCGCCGACAGGGTCTGGTGGATGCTGAGCGGTTGCGGTCACCGGCGTTCGACGTGCAGCGCGAACGCGTCATCGGCGTGTGGGAGGCGATGTCGGCCGCCGGTGTCGACCCCGATGCGCTGACCGTGGTGGAGAGCTACGAGCACCTGCCTGAGTCCGGGGGAACCGCCGCCAAGGTGGCCCTGGAGGCCAACCCCCGCATCACCGCGTTGATGTGCACGGCGGACATCTTGGCGCTCTCGGCCATGGATTACCTTCGCGCACATGGCATTTACGTCCCCGGGCAGATGACCGTCACCGGTTTCGACGGCGTGCCCGATGCGATCGGCCGGGGGTTGACGACGGTGGCCCAGCCGAGCCTGCAGAAGGGCCGCCGGGCGGGGGAGTTGCTGTTGCGTCCGCCGCGGTCGGGTCTGCCGGTCGTCGAGGTGCTGGACACGGAGTTGATCCGCGGCCGCACCGCCGGTCCGCCGGCTTAGCTAAGAGTCCTGATCCCCGATCAGCAACCGCACGGCCAGATCCAGCCGCTTGCTGACGTCGGTGGCCGAGGCCCGCCGGGTGAGCCAGGCGAGCAGGTTGGACAGCCACACGTCGGAGATCACCCGGGCGATGTGGTACTGGTCCTCGGTCGGTTCGCCGTCGGCCATCGCGCGGGCGAACATGGAGTCGATCAGCTTCTCGACCTGGTCGACCTCGCTGGCCGCCGACGCGTCGGCGAACACGTAGGCGCGCGTCATGGCCTCGGTGAGCAGCGGATTGCGCTGCATCGCGCGGTTGAGCTTGCCGACCATGAAGTTCAGCCGCTGAAACGGCGTTCCCCCGGCGACCGACGACCGGTCGGTCTTGGCGTCGATCCGGCTGAACTCCCGGCCCAGGGCCGACACCAGCAGGTGCACCTTCGACGGGAAATAGCGGTACAGCGTGCCCACCGCCACGTCGGCGCGGTCAGCGACGGCGCGCATCTGGACCGCCTCGTAGCCACCCTTCGACGCGATCGCCATGGTGGCGTCCAGGATCCGCTTGCGGCGCTCCCGCTGTGCTTCCGAGCCGAGTTCGGACTCCGCCAGTACCGCCACGTTCATCACCTCACGCGGCTGCGAGTCTGAACCGCGGCTCGCGTTGGCCCTCGAGTTGGCACTGGCTGGCATATCGCGGGTTGCTCCTGTTCCTGGCGGCTCGCTTGCAAACGATACGCATGCTGAGTGTGAATTTCCCACCTCCGTACCGCCGGGACAGCCGCGTGTGCTGCTGTGATGACGTTCGACTTGACGGTCGATCGCTGGCACTATTAGAACACGTTCTAGTCTGCGACGAGGCGGGTTGCGCAGCGACCCGAGCCGAGCAGGAGAATCGAGAGCTAGGGGTCGTAGGCCCCGAGTCATGTCGAGTCAACGGACGTGGAGGTCCCGAGGGTGGTAGCGACCGTCACAGACGAGCAGTTCGCCGCGCGCGCCCTGGTGCGCGACTGGGCCCGCAATTCGACGTCGGGGCCGGGCGGGACGACGGCGATCCGCGAGGTCGAGCAGGGCGACGCCGACGCGTGGCGCCCGGTCTTCGCCCGCCTTGCCGAGCTGGGCATCTTCGGCGTCGCGATCGCCGAGGAGCATGGCGGCGCCGACGGCAGCGTCGAGGACTTGTGCGCGATGGTCGAGGAGGCGGCCAAGGCGCTGGTTCCCGGCCCCGTCGCGACGACCGCGCTGGCGACGCTCGTCGTCACCGACCCCGAACTGCTGGCGGCGCTGGCCGCCGGCGAACGCTTCGCCGGGCTGGCGCTCGAGGGTGACGCCCAGTTCGACGGCCAGCGCGCCTCCGGCACCCTGCCGCTCGTGCTGGGCGCCGCCGACGGCGGCGTCCTCCTGCTGCCGGCCGGCGACGAGTGGCTCCTCGTCGACACCGAGAGCGACGGCGTGCAGGTCGAGCCGCTGGAGGCGACCGATTTCTCCCGCCCGTTGGCCAGGGTGGTGCTGACGTCGGCGCCGGCCGCCGTCGTGTCGGAGTCGCGTCGGCGCGTCGACGAACTGGCGGCCACCGTGCTGGCCGCCGAGGCGGCCGGCCTGACCCGCTGGGCGCTGGACACCGCCGTCGACTACGCCAAGGTCCGCGAGCAGTTCGGCAAGCCGATCGGCAGCTTCCAGGCCGTCAAGCACCTGTGCGCCGAGATGCTGTGCCGCGCAGAGCAGACCGAGGTGGCCGCCGCCGACGCCGCCCGCGCCGCGGCCGAGCCCGATCCGGACCAGTTCGCCATCGCGGCCGCGCTGGCCGCGAGCATCGGCATCGCGGCGGCCAAGGCCAACCTCAAGGACTGCATCCAGGTGCTCGGCGGCATCGGCTGCACCTGGGAGCACGACGCGCACCTGTACCTGCGGCGGGCGCACGCGATCGGCCGGTTCCTCGGCGGCGCCGAGCGCTGG
>NZ_LZJJ01000472.1:0-660 GCF_001667625.1 Mycobacterium sp. E1715 | reverse complement strand
GCGATCGTGAGCGCGGCGGAGCCGGGCGAAACGGGTCGTTACGTCAAACGGGTTCGTCGTCGTCGGTGTCGCGGAGGAAGCGTTCGGGGTGGTGGTAGGTGTTGGTGCGGGGTTGGCCGTGGTCGAGGTGGGGTGGGGGGATCCATTCGGTTTCGCCGCGGGCGTTGGTGCGGGTGGTCCAGCCTTGTTCGGCGAGCCGGTTGTCGGGCCCACAGGCCAGGGTCAGGTCGTCGATGTCGGTGCGCCGGGTGTTTTGCCAGCCTCGGACGTGGTGGACCTGGCTATGGTAGGCCGGGGCATCACAGCCCGGCCTGGTACATCCGCGATCCTTGGCGTAGAGCATGATTCGCTGCGCCGGGGAAGCCAGCCGTTTGGTGTGGTGCAGCGCCAGGGGCCGCCCGTTGTCGAAGATCGCCAGATAGTGGTGGGCGTGGCCGGCCCAGCGGATCACATCGGACATGGGCACCAGCGTGCCGCCGGCCGTCAGGGCCTTACCGGCCGCAGCCTCCAACTCCTGCAACGTGGTGCTCACCACGATCGACACCGGCAGCCCGTTATGGGAGCCCAAGTCCCCCGATGCTAAGAGTCCGCGCAGCCCGGCCAGGAAGGCGTCGTGGTGGCGTTGCGCCGTGCTGCGGGTGTCGCGGCGCACCGCGTCCT
>NZ_LZJJ01000471.1:0-692 GCF_001667625.1 Mycobacterium sp. E1715 | reverse complement strand
GACGATCTACAACGACCTGCGGATCGTCGACAACGTCCGTTACTTCGCCGCGCTGTACGGTTTCGAGCACCAGGCCGCCGACGACGCGATCGAGCGGGTCGGGCTGGCCGACCACCGAACCGCGTTCTGCGGCAACCTTTCCGGCGGCCAGCGCACCCGGGTGTCGCTGGCCTGCGCGCTGGTCTGCCGGCCCGACCTGCTCGTGCTCGACGAGCCCACGGTCGGCCTGGACCCGGTGCTGCGCGCGGATCTCTGGGAGCAGTTCGCCGAGCTCGCCCGCGGCGGAACCACGCTGCTGGTCTCCAGCCACGTCATGGACGAAGCCGACCACTGCGGCGACCTGCTGCTGATGCGCGACGGTCACCTGCTTGCCCACACCACCCCGGCCCAACTACGAGAGGACACCGGATGCACGTCACTGGAGGACGCGTTTCTGTCCATCATCAAGCGCAGCACCATGCGCCAGGCCGACCGTGGGCTCGTCGAGCACGAGCAGGTCGGGCCGGCAGACCAGCGCGCAGGCCAGCGACACCCGGGTGCGCTGGCCGCCGGAAAGGTTGCCGCAGAACGCGGTTCGGTGGTCGGCCAGCCCGACCCGCTCGATCGCGTCGTCGGCGGCCTGGTGCTCGAAACCGTACAGCGCGGCGAAGTAACGGACGTTGTCGACGATCCGCAGGTCGTTGTAGATCGTC
>NZ_LZJJ01000470.1:0-641 GCF_001667625.1 Mycobacterium sp. E1715 | reverse complement strand
ACCGCGGAGTCGGCCGCGGACGCGATCGTCGGTGGCGTGGTCTACCCGATCCTCTCTGACCCGCAAGGATATTCACGACGCCGAGCCGAGCGCACGACCCGCATCATCGTCGGCGCCCTGACCGGTGGTGGCTGACCAGGACCGCAGCGGGCGCAACAACGCGTTCTTCTTGTAGTAGTGGTCGGCCATTCGCCGCATGATGTTGTCGAGCACCGTGACTGCATCGTCGAGGAATGGGCCCTTGTTGAGCATCACGCATTCGGCACGTTCGCTCATCGCGGCATCGCTGATCTCCGCGCGTGAGGGCAGACCGGTCTTGGCGAGTTGCTCGAGGACTTGCGTCGCCCAGATCACCGGCAGGTGTGCGGCTTCGCACAGCCACAGGATTTCCTCCTGCAACTCGGCCATCCGCTCGTAGCCGCACTCGACCGCGAGGTCGCCGCGGGCGATCATCACCCCGACCCGCGGCCGGCGCATCGCGGTGAGCAACAGCTGCGGCAGGTGCTCGAAAGCACGCCGGGTCTCGATCTTGAGCACGATGCCCAATCGGTCGGCTCCGAGTCGGTCAAGCTCAGCCAACAGCCGGTCGACGTCGGCCGGGTTACGGACGAACGACAAGTCCACCAGGTCGGCCAGTTCGA
>NZ_LZJJ01000469.1:0-9935 GCF_001667625.1 Mycobacterium sp. E1715 | reverse complement strand
GACACTCCGGTCGGCGGCCATCTGCATGCCGTACATGATGAGTTCGACGGACGCGGTGATGGCGTCGTTGCTGGCGATTGCCGGGTTGATGGGTGTGCCGCAGGAAGACCGCAAGAAGCTCTTCCACTGGTCCAACGAGATGGTCGGCGACCAGGATCCGGAGTTCGCCAGCAACGACGCCATCACCGCGTCCGTCGAACTCATCATGTACGGCATGCAGATGGCCGCCGACCGGACGGCGAATCCCGGCGAAGACCTCGTCACCAAGTTGGTCCAGGCGGACATCGACGGCCACAAGCTCTCCGACGACGAGTTCGGCTTCTTCGTCATCCTGCTGGCCGTGGCCGGCAACGAAACAACCCGCAACTCCATCACCCAGGGCATGATGGCCTTCACCGACTTCCCCGATCAGTGGGAGCTGTTCAAGAGGGAGCGCCCCGCCACCGCGGCCGACGAGATCGTCCGGTGGGCCACCCCGGTGACGTCGTTCCAGCGCACCGCGCTCGAGGACTACGAACTGTCCGGCGTGCAGATCAAGAAGGGCCAGCGGGTGGTGATGGTCTACCGCTCAGCCAATTTCGACGAGGACGTCTTCGACGACCCGTTCACCTTCAACGTCCTGCGCGACCCGAACCCGCACGTGGGTTTCGGCGGGACCGGCGCGCATTACTGCATCGGCGCGAACCTGGCGCGCATGACCATCGACCTGATGTTCAACGCCATCGCCGACGGCATCCCGAACCTGGAATCGATCGGGAAGCCCGAACGGCTCCGATCCGGCTGGCTCAACGGGATCAAGCACTGGCAGGTCGACTACCACACCGACGGCGCGAAATCCCCTGCCGCCCAGTAGCCTCAACTGCATGGCAACCCATCGAGCAGTTCACGTAGCGTCGGCCGGGGCACCGTTGGAACTGGTCGATGTCGAAACCAAGCCACCGGGACGCGGTGAGGCGCGGATAACCGTGACCGCGTGCGGAATCTGCGGCACGGACGCACACTTTGTCGCCGGTGGCTTCCCCGGCATGACGTGGCCGTTGACGCCCGGGCACGAAATCGCCGGGACGATAGCCGAACTCGGTGCGGGTGTGGACGGTTTCGCCGTCGGCGATCGGGTCGCGGTCGGGTGGTTCGGCGGGTGCTGCTACCACTGCGATGAATGCCGGAAAGGCCACTTCATCCATTGCGAGAACGGGAAGGTCCCCAGCTACCAATATCCAGGCGGGTACGCGGAATCGGTGACCGTCCCGGGGAGCGCGCTCGCTCGCATACCGGAAGGGCTTTCCGACGCGGAAGCCGCGCCGATGGGATGCGCCGGTGTGACCACCTATAACGCGCTGCGCCATACGAAGGCGGTGCCGGGCGACCGGGTCGCCATCCTCGGTGTCGGCGGGCTCGGGCACCTCGGGGTGCAGTTCGCCCGGGCGATGGGCTTCGAGACCATCGCCATCGCTCGCGGCACCGGCAAGGAGGGGGACGCCCGGAAGTTGGGCGCCCACCACTATATTGACTCCACCGCCACCGATCCCGCAGAGGCGCTGAAGGCCTTGGGTGGGGCCGCGGTCGTGCTGGCGACCGCGGGCAACTCGCCAGCGATGGCCGCGACCGTCGGCGGGATATCGCCGCAGGGCGAGCTCGTCACCATTGGCGTCACGCCGGAACCGTTGCCGATCAGTCCCGTCCAGCTCATCACACCCGGGATCAGCATCGTCGGGCATCCCTCGGGCACGGCGAAAGATGTTGAAGACACAATGCATTTCGCCGTGCTGTCCGGGGTGCGGGCCTGGGTCGAGGAACTGCCGCTGTCGCAGGCCGCCGAGGGCTACGCGGCGTTGGAGCAGGGACGCGCGCATTACCGCACGGTCCTGACGATGTGATCGCACATCGGCCCATGACCGACGAGTGGCGACTGGACGCGTCCGACGGCGAACTACTGCTTGCCACGGGAGTCCAGGGCCGCGCCGCCCGGATGGGGCACCGGCTCACGATCGCGATGACCCGCTGGCACGCCACCGTGAGCTGGGCCGGTTCCGAGCCGGCCGCGGTCGAGCTCGTGGTCGAAACCGACTCGCTTGAGGTGCTGCGCGGCGAGGGCGGTGTCAAGGGATTGTCCGCGCCCGAGAAGGCCTTGGTGCGGTCCAACGCCCTGAAGTCGTTGGATGCCAGCCGGTTTCCCGAGATCCGTTTCGTCGCACGGGCGGTCGACAAGACCGGCGATGGATACCGGCTCAGCGGCGAACTCACCGTGCGGGGGAAGACGCGGAACCACGTAATCGAGCTGCGGACAGAGGATCTCGGGGACGCGTGGCGCATGTCCACCGAGTCCACGGTCCGGCAGACGGACTACGGCGTCAAGCCGTACTCACTGCTGATGGGTTCGCTCCAGGTCGCCGACGACGTTGCGTTGTCCTTCACCGCGACACACGCGAAGGACGCCTGAGCGGTTCGACGTCAGGGCTGCGGCAGCGCGGGCGCCTGTGGCGCCGAGTCGCCCGTCGGCTCACCGGCGTCGGCCGGTATGTGCTCGAGAACCCTTGTCAGGTAGGGCTGCCGGGTGTCGGGTTCGGACTGCTGCACCTCTGGGGCGGCGGGTTCGGTAATCGGTTCACCGGCGGGCACCTTCGCCTGCGGGGTCAGCGGCGCGACGACCGGGGGCGGCGCCACGGCTTCGGCGATTTGTGGTGTGGGCGGCTGCACCGCGTGCCGTGGGCCAGGCTTGCTGGCCGGGGCCAACTGAATACCCACGGCGAGCGATAACGAGGAGACGAACGTGACCACACCGGCGGCCAGGGTGGTGACGGCGCCGGCGTATGAAAGCTTGCGCTGCGGTGCGGGCGGTGCGGCGGGCGCACTGTCCTGCATCACCAACTGCTCGTCGGTGAACTCGGTGCTGCGGGCGGCGGTCAGCGCCGCGCCCCGTGCGATGGTCACCTGCGCCATCGTTTGCACGAAAACCGGTACCGGCAGCGTCTTTTCGAGTTGCCAGGAGAAACCGTCGACGTCGCTCTGCGCGCCGACGACGACGACCCCGCCCGGCTGCCAGCCATTGCGGTCGAACATGCCGCTCAGCCAGCGGGTCAGGCCGTCGAAGCCGCCGCCCACCTGCTTGGTGGCCGTCCGTGTCTCCCCGTCGTGAGTGTCGACCATGGCAACGGTCGTCCCCTCACGTTCGAGCAGGCAGACGGCGGTCTGCTCGTAGCCGATGACCGGCGCGATGGCCTGGGCCAGTGTTTCGACCGCGTCGAGCGCACGGACCGGCACGACGTTGTCGAGGCCGGCGTCGGTAAGCGCTTCCAGCAGCAGTGCCGCCTGGGCGGACGCTTCGTCGTTCCAGGTAACCCCGATGACGCGCAGCCGGCGATCGCTGGCAGCCGCCTGCGCTTCCACCCGCAATACCTCGTCGGCTACTTGCTCTGCGGTACTGAGGGCGCGGACGCCGCGGCCTGGGACCAGCGCCATCTCCCGGTGGTCCAGGATGGTGCCGTCCGCGCCGTGTCCCTCAGCGAGGACCCACCCAATGGCGGTCGGCGTCACTGATAGCCCAAGTACCGTGTCCAAAACTTATGCCCCAATCGGTCCCGGACCTCCGACACCCTCACCGCACCGCGCGCACCAGTAATTCCCCTGGTGAGGTGGTTCGTGAGAGCCGGAACGGACCGAGAAAATGTGGTCTCCATCGGCTTGCTCCGTGAGAGCCTACGCGGTCGGCGCAAGTCCGGCTGCCCCGGTTCGGCTTCGCCCCCGGGCGACAACCGCCGCCCGCGGACGGGACGCGCCGGTGAGCGAGCGGCCCGCGGCGCCGCGAAACCGTCGCATGTTTCCGCCGTGATAAAGCTCTTGCGCACCGAATCGGCCTTTTCCGCGGCGGTTAGCCGTCGCGGGGCGGGCGCCCGTCACGGCGGGACCGAGAATGGGCCTTTGTGCCATTGAGTAAAACCCGGGCCCAGCCACCGCTGCCAGGCGTTTTGGACCGGTCCCCGGTGGTGCCGGGTGGCGAACCGGCCGGCCGGTAGGGCTGCCGTGCCCTAATCCGGGCCGCGAAATTGCCGGAAGAAAAGCGATACCAAATCGAGATGACACCGCGTCCCGATCGACATTCGGCCTATTCACCCGGTAAATTCCTGCTGAGACCGCCATCACATACGACAAGGGGCAGGTATGACAGAACTGAGCGAGAAGGTCCGGGCCTGGGGGCGCCGGCTATTAGTCGGTGCGGCAGCGGCAGCGGCCCTGCCGGGCCTGGTCGGTCTTGCCGGCGGCGCGCCGACCGCGGGCGCGTTTTCGCGCCCGGGTCTGCCCGTCGAGTATCTACAGGTGCCGTCCGCCTCGATGGGCCGCAACATCAAGGTCCAGTTCCAGAGCGGCGGAAGCGGCTCCCCGGCGGTGTACCTCCTCGACGGGTTACGCGCTCAGGACGACTACAACGGCTGGGACATCAACACGCCCGCGTTCGAGTGGTACTACAAGTCGGGTCTCTCGATCGTCATGCCGGTCGGCGGGCAATCCAGCTTCTACACCGACTGGTACCGCCCCGCGTGCGGAAAGGCCGGCTGCTCGACCTACAAGTGGGAAACGTTCCTGACCAGCGAACTGCCCGGGTACCTCTCGTCCGAGAAGGGTGTCAAGCCGAACGGCAGCGCCGCGGTCGGGATCTCGATGGCGGGTGCTTCCGCGATGAACCTGGCGAATTACCACCCGGCGCAGTTCGTCTATGCCGGGTCGCTGTCTGGCTACCTCAGCCCGTCCACGGGGCAGGGCTGGATAGGTTTGGCGATGGGCGACGCCGGCGGCTATAAGAAGGAAGACATGTGGGGGCCTGACAACGACCCCGCGTGGCAGCGTAACGACCCCTTGGTCAACGTCAACCTGCTTGTCGAACACAACACCCGGCTCTGGGTGTACTGCGGCAACGGGACTCCGAACGAACTGGGCGGTGCCAATTTGCCGGCCACGTTCCTCGAGAGCAACTTCATGATCGGCGTCAACAAGAAGTTCCAAGACGCCTACAACGCGGCCGGCGGCCACAACGCCGTGTTCAACTTCCCGCCCTATGGAACCCACAGCTGGGAGTACTGGGGCGCCCAGCTCAACGCCATGAAGGGCGACCTGCAGAGCAGCCTGGGTGCCACCCCCGGCGGCGGATAACCTCAGCTGTACCGAGCTCACCGCTGCGCCCGACGACGACGCCGTCGGGCGCAGCGGTGCGTTTCCCGCCCGATCAGCTCGGCCTGGCGAACTCGCCGGTGATATCGGTCCAGGCGGTCGCGTCCGCGCGGTGATCGGTCATGTTCCGGCATTCGCCGTAGACGCGCAGCACGCCCACATTGGGCTCGTCGTCGTGGCGGTAAACGATCACCGTGACGGCGTCCTTGGTAAACGTCGTGGCGAAGGCGTGATTGTTGGGCGGCAGGCCCTCGGTCCAGCCGTGGTCGGTCAGCGTTGCGGCGATTCGGGCGAAGTACATGTCGGCCCGCGGCGCGGCGGGCACCGAGAACGTCAGGTAGACCGCGCCTTGGTACGGCGGGTCGTCGCGGTTCTTGCACGACATCAGCGAGTAGCCGGCCGACGCCGTCCGCAAGGCCGCCGCGGCCACGACGTTCCGGGCCGATTGGACAACCTGAGTCCTCGACTGATCGTCACTCACCGGGCTGGCGGGATGGTCGAGGGCGTCGGCGGGCGTGGAATGCAGGCGGTCGATCATCAGGATCGCAGCGCCCAACAACAACGAAAGCGCCAGCGCAACCGCAATCAGCGCACGAATCTGCTTCGAACGCAACGACTTTCCGCGCTTCCCGCCAACGCGCTGCGGGCCGCGCCTGCCCATGATCGACGACATCAGCACTTCAGGCTAACTCCGAAGTGCCCCGCTGCCGCAGAATCATGGTCATGACCTGCCGCCGCATCAGCCTGACCGCGCGCTGCGGCGGCTTCGTCGGCGCGCTGGCCGTGTTCGTCGCATCGCCGGCGGCGGCGGACGACGCGGACGCGCTCACCGGGTTGGTCGACGCCGCCGCGCAGCGGTTGCAGATCGCCGAACCGGTGGCCGCGGTCAAGTGGCAAACCCACGGGCCTATCGAAGACCCCGACCGCGTCCAGCAAGAACTCGCGAAATTGGCAACCCAGGCCTCGGCCCGGCAAGTCGACCCCGACTACGTCACCAAGGTCTTCGGCGACCAGATCAACGCCACCGAGGGGATCGAATACCGCCGGTTCGCGGACTGGAAGCTCGATCCCGCGGGCGCACCGACCCAGTCGGCGGACCTGGCGGCGTCCCGGTCGGCGATCGACGACCTCAACCAAACGATGCTGAACCAGATCGTGGCCGACTGGGACCTCCTGCATTCGGCCGCCTGCCCCGCGCAGCTCGACCTCGCCAGGGACGGCGTCGTCCGCACGCGCCGGCTCGACGCCATCTACCAACGGGCGCTGGCGTTAGCAACCCGGTCATATTGCCAGCAATAATTTATTTTTTCCTCAACGGTTTCTAACACTTTCTTCCCGTGCCGCAATAAGGCCATTTCCGCAGCTGGAAGGCATATCTCGCACCATTTTCGAATAGGTAACGCTTTGGCCACAGCGGCCGAAATCCATCACATGAAAATTCTCTGCAAGCCTCTCGTCAAGTCCCTGGCGGTCGGCGGGTTCGTTGCAGCGTCGATAGCTTCGTCCACCGGTATCGCCACCTCCGCCCCCACCCCCAACTGGGACGCGGTCGCCCAGTGCGAGTCCGGCGGTAACTGGCACGCCAACACCGGCAACGGTGAGTACGGCGGACTTCAATTCAAGCCGGCCACCTGGGCCGCGTACGGCGGTGTCGGCAACCCGGCGGCCGCCACCAGGGAGCAGCAAATCGCCGTGGCCAACCGGGTTTTCGCCGACCAGGGCGTGGAAGCGTGGCCGAAGTGCGGCGCGCAATCGGGCCTGCCGATCGGTTGGTACTCGCACCCCGCGCAGGGCATCAAGGAGATCATCAACGGGCTGATCCAGGCGGCGGCTCCGCACTGACGATCAACCACCGTCGCGGTCTATGACCGAGCGGGAAGCTGTGTTTGGATCAGCGCATGGAAGGTTCGGCCACTGTTCATATGGCGGCGTCCGCGGACAAGATCTGGGATCTCATCGCGAACGTTCGCAATATCGGACGGTTCTCCCCGGAAGTGTTCGAAGCCGAGTGGCTGGGTGACGCAAGTGGCCCGGCCCTCGGCGCCAAATTCCGCGGCCACGTCAGGCGCAACGAGATCGGACCGGTGTATTGGACGACCTGCGAAGTCACCGCGTGCGAACCCGGCCGCGAATTCGGTTTCGCGGTGCTGCTCGGTGATCGGGCGGTCAACAACTGGCACTACCGGTTGGCGCCCAGCGGCGGCGGCACGGACGTGACCGAGTCGTTCCGGCTCAACCCCGCCCCCTGGCTCGGCCTCTACTGGCTGTTCGGTGGCTTTCTGCGCAAGCGCCGCAACGTCCGCGACATGACCAAGACGCTGAACCGCATCAAAGATGTGGTCGAGACGGGCTGACGCGCAGTGACATCGGTCTTCATCACCGGCGCGGGCAGCGGCATGGGCCGCGAGGGCGCAAAGCTCTTCCACGCCAAGGGCTGGCGGGTCGGTGCCGTGGACCGCAACGAGGACGGCTTGGCCACGCTGCGCGACGAACTGGGCGGCGACCGGCTGTGGACGCGCCGCGTCGACGTCACGGACAAGGCGGCCCTGGAGGGTGCCCTGGCCGACTTCTGCGCCGGCAACACCGGCGGCGGGCTCGACATGATGTGGAACAACGCCGGCATCGGCGAATCCGGCTGGTTCGAGGACGTGCCCTACGAGGCCGCCATGCGCGTCGTCGACATCAACTACAAGGCCGTGCTGACCGGCGCCTACGCGTCGTTGCCATATTTGAAGGAGACGCCGGGCAGCCTGATGTTTTCGACGTCGTCCTCGTCCGCGACCTACGGGATGCCGCGCCTCGCGGTCTATTCGTCGACCAAGCACGCGGTCAAGGGCCTGACCGAGGCGCTCAGCGTCGAGTGGCAGCGACACGGCGTCCGCGTCGCCGACGTGCTGCCCGGTCTGATCGACACCGCCATCCTGACCACGACGACTAATCACTCCAACGACCGCCGCGCGCCGATGACGGCGGAGGAGCTGCGCGCCACCGCGCCCAAGAAGGGCATGCTCCGATTGATGCCGGCGAGCAGCGTCGCGGAAACCGCGTGGCAGGCTTACCACCACCCGAAGCGGTTGCATTGGTACGTGCCCAAGAGCATTCGGCTGATCGACTTCTTCAAGGGTCTGAGTCCGGAGTTCGTGCGACGCAGCATCGTCAAGTCCCTGCCCAGGATGATGCCGGATCGGCAGTGAAGGAGGTGAACCGGTGCGAAACCGGTTACTCGCGGTTGTCGTCCTCGTGATCGCCGGTTTCGGCCTCGCGGGGTGCGGTCAGGCCCAGACCACGCCGCGGAAAGCGGCCCGCCTGACCATCGACGGCGCCACGCACAGCACGCGGCCGCCGTCGTGCAGCCAGAACCAGCAGTACCGCACCATCGACATCAAGGACCGCGACGGCGCCGTCGAGGCCGTGGTGCTCACCAGTGGTTACCGGGTGATGCCCCAGTGGGTGAAGATCCGCAACGTCGACGGGTTCACCGGCAGCTTCTGGGAAGGCGGGGTGGGCGACGCGCACGCCGAGGTCACCAACGACGCGTACACGATCACCGGCAGCGCCTACGGCATCAACAGCAGCAACCCGAACAAGGTCATCACGACCGACTTCAAGATCATCGCCGAGTGCTGACCCGGTCAGGGATTCGGGCCTAGGCTCGGAAGACATCGATCGTTGGAGGGGGCGGTGAAGGAACGACTGCACTGGTTGGCGATGCACGGTTTCATCCGGGGCGTCGCGACGCTCGGGGTCCGGCGGGGAGACCTGCACGCCCGGCTGATCGCCGATCCGGCGGTGGCCGCCAATCCGGTGGCCTATTACGACGAACTGCGGGCCGCGGGCCCATTGGTCAAGGGCCGCGTCAGCTACCTGACGGCCGATCATGCGCTCGCCCACGAGCTGCTGCGTTCCGACGACTTCCGCGTGGTGATGTTCGGCGCGAATCTGCCGGGGCCGTTGCGATGGTTGGAGGGCCGCACCCGCGACGACCTGCTGCATCCGCTTCGCGCGCCGTCGCTGCTCGCCGTCGAGCCGCCGGACCACACCCGGTATCGCAAGACGGTGTCGGCGGTGTTCACTCCCCGGGCGGTCGCCGCGCTGCGGGACCGCGTGGAGCAGACCGCCACCGAGCTGTTGAACCGGCTGGCCGCCGAGTCCGGCGCCTCCCAGGTCGTCGACATCGTGGGGCGGTACTGTTCGCAGCTGCCGGTCGCGATCATCAGCGACATCCTCGGCGTACCCGAGCCGGACCGGCGGCGGGTGCTGGAGTTCGGTGAGCTCGCCGCGCCGAGTCTCGACATCGGGCTGACGTGGCAGCAGTACCGCAGTGTGCAGCGAGGGCTGGCCGGCTTCAGCTCCTGGCTCGACGAGCATCTGAGCCGGCTGCGGCGCGCCCCGAGCGACAATCTGATGAGCCAGCTGATTCAGATAGCCGAAAGCGGCTCTGCCGAGACATATTTGGACTCCAACGAGCTGCAGGCGATCGCCGGGCTGGTGTTGGCGGCCGGATTCGAGACCACGGTCAACCTGCTGGGCAACGGGATCCGCATGCTGCTGGACGCGCCCGACCGCCTCGACACCCTGCGGCGCCGCCCCGAGCTGTGGCCCAACGCCGTCGAGGAGATCCTGCGGCTGGAGTCGCCGGTGCAGCTGACCGCACGGGTGGCATTGGGCGACGTCGAGCTGGCCGGCCAGCGGCTCCGGCGCGGCGACCTGGTGCTCGTCTATCTCGCCGCCGCCAACCGCGACCCGTCCGTCTTCGCGGATCCGCACCGCTT
>NZ_LZJJ01000468.1:0-7157 GCF_001667625.1 Mycobacterium sp. E1715 | reverse complement strand
ACTCGTCGGCGAAGTCGCGCACCGAGTCGACGCGGCGCGCGGTCACCACCGCGCTGTGGCCCGCTTCCAAAGCGGCGCGGGCGATTTCGCGACCGAAGCCGGTCGAGCATCCGGTGATCAGCCAGCGCGCCATCTCAGGCCGACCCTTCCGGCAGGCGCCGCAGATACGCGGTGCGCCGGTCGGCGAGTTGCGCCGCACGCTCCTGCGGGCTCACCGATGGCAGTTGTGGCACCTCGGCGTCGAGCCGGTCCAGCTTGACCACCCGGCCGCGTGCGCCGAGGTCTTCGCGGGGACCCGTCTCACCGAATTCGGCCATTCGCAAGGTCAGAATGCCCTCGAGCAGGCCGTCGGAGTCGATCCAGTTGGCCACTCCGGGGTCGGTCGGTGCGATCACGTAGGTGTAGCTGCCGTCCTCGTTGGCCAGCGATTGCGCCTTGTTGAGGCTGCCGGTGCGGTCGAGGATGTCCAGCGTCGTGCCCCAGATGTTGCTGAGCGGCACCGTGAAGTATTCGGCCCCACCGTCGTTGAGGTCCACCACGAACGCCTCGTCGGGTGCGAGGTCGAAGCGACCCATGACGTAGACCTGGTTGCGCATCGCGCCGACCTTGTCGGCCGACCAGGCCAGGTTGAAATGGTTCGCTGGCATCTTGTACACGCCGTGGCTGAGCTTGCCGGTGAAGTTGGCGAAGTACTCCATCATCGCCGCGGTGGCCTCGGCCTGCTCGTCGAGCGAGCGCGCCGGTGCGGCCGGCGGCCCGCCAAGGCGTTGCACCTCGAGGTGATTGGGGTCGTCCCGGCCCCAGTCCAGCAGCACGTCGCGGATGTAGAACTCGTGCGCCTCGGGGGTGGTTTGCACGTGGTTGGGCCGCCCGCCCGCGGGGTCGGAGTCCACGGTGATGGTGAAGCTGCCGTCGGAATCGACCCGCATGGTGCGGCCGTTGAGCACATCGACGGTGCCCATGCGCGCGTCCCACAGCGTGAAATAGTTCTCGGTCATCCGGTGCTCGCCCACCCGGCCGCGGATTTCGTAGCGCTCGTCGCCGGAGATCGGGATCACGCGGTACACGCTGTCGGGATTGTCGATGCCCCAGCGCGATCCGGGGATGCGCCGGCCGTCGACGGGGTGCGCCAGCCGGGTGATGCAGCTGACCTTGGGCCGCAGCTTGTCCTGGTTGGACGACCACACCGCCGCCGAGAACATCACCTCGGCGAACGCGTCGTCGAACCGCTCCCGCATCGCCTGCGACGCCTTGGCCCGGCCCAGCCAGGTCTCGGCCACCGATCGATAGGCGGCCTTGACGACCGGGTGCTCGATCAGCTCGAGTGCGGCCAACTCCTGTTCGTGCTGCGAGGCTGTCGCGACGGGGTCATCAGGCATGCGCTGCTCCTCTGATATATTGCCCAAAGCGCTTGTTATACAACGTGAATCGCTCGTCGACCTGCTCTGGGCGCAGGCCGTAGTCCGGTAAGCCATAGGGCGGGCGCGCCGCCTCGCGGGGACGCCCGTCGAGCCAGCGCCGCATCGCGTCCTCGGCCTCGGCCGTGAGCGGAATCCCGACGGCGTCGTAGACGCGTGCCACCTGGCCGATCGGGTCGGCGACCGCGTCGTCGAAGCCGATGTCGGTGACGCGGTCACCGTCATCGGACCAGCCGTCGCGGGAAGCCATCGCCCGATCGTTGGCCCAGCCCATCCGCTCCAGCCATTGCGCGCCGACCCGGTGCGCATCGACGGCGTCGGCGTGCATCGCGTGCAGGGTGGCGTTCAGGCTGGCCCCGGACGCGATGGTGGTTCGCGGATCGCGATGCATGTGCACGATGTGCAGACCGGGGAACCGCGCACGCAGTGAATCCAAATAGCCAAGGTGGGCCGGCGATTTGAGCACCCAACGCCGGCCGTCGAGCTCGCGCCGGCGCTTCTGCCACTGCACGAACTGCAGCATGCGGTGCAGATACTCGTAGGCGGGGGTGAAGTCCTGCGCGTCGAGCCAGGATCGGTAACGGGGTAGGTGCGCACCGGATTCGGGGACATGGGACAGGAACGCGTCGGCCAGGAAGACGATCTCCTCCTCGGCCTCCCGCGCGTACATCGGATGGATGGCGAACAGTTCCGGCGCCAGCTCGCGCGACTTCGCCTCGCGCCCTTCGCTGATCGCGATCCGCGGATCGACCCCGGTGAATTCATAGTCCAGCCGGGGCGCGACCTCGACGACCTCCCAGCCGTAGGCGCAGACGAAGCGCGGGTCGGCGGCCAGCAGGCGCTGCAGCAGCGTGGTGCCGCTCCGCATCATCCCGACGACGACGATCGGCGGGGCGACGTGCTCGCCGAGGATCTCCGGGTGACGGCGCATCCACTCCTGGGCGCGCAGTCGCATGCGCAGGCTGTGCACGATGCCCGAGCGCAGGATGTGCACGCCGATCGGGTTCAGATCGGCGGCCCCGTAGTCGTCGAGCAACACCCGCAGCGGGCCTTCGAATTCGCCCGGGCCCCAGTCGGTGAGCGCCTCCTTGCGCTGGGCGTCGGCCATGACCGAGGCTGGGTCGAAAGCACGGTCGAACGGGGCGTCCACGCGCTCAGAACTTCAAATGCCGGCTGACGTCGCCGACCTGGTCGACGAACATGGTGCGGCTGTCGAACCGCCAGGCGCCGTCCACCCTCTTGAACGTGTCCTTGTAGTGCCCCGTCACGATCACCTGCAGCGGCAGTTCGGCAGTGGCCTGGGTGACGCAGTAGTAGGACGTGCTGCGGGCGGTTCCCGCCGCCTCGTCGATGTGCAGCTGCACGTTGGTGGTGTTGTGTTTGGTCTTGGGGGTGCCGTCTTCGTAGATGCGCGTGGCCATCTCATACATCTCGCGCACCCGGGCGGCGCCGGCGAACACCGTCTCCGGCGGCCCGTCCTCCACGCCGCAGATGCGGCCGTGCTCGAAGAGCCGGGCGACCCCGTCCAGGTCGCCACCGTCGAGAAGCTCGGCGTAGGTGTAGATCAGGTTGGTGATTTCTGTTGCGCTGTCACTCATGTGGACCACCCGTCGAACCCATGTCCTCCGCTTCCGCGAACAATGGTGGCAGAACCGGTCCAATTTACATAGAACCGACCATTACTCTTGATCGCCGTGACCCTACCTTGGACGCCGAGCCGGCTCGGCAACCTGACCGGCAAACGAATCGTCGTGACCGGAGCCACCAACGGCGTCGGGCTCGGGACCGCCCGCGCCTTGGCCAAAGCCGGCGCCCACGTGATCATGGCGGTGCGCAACACCGAGCTGGGCGAGCAACGCGCCACTGAAATCTCTGCGATGGGCGGCTCGACCGCGGTGGCCAGGGTCGACCTCGCCGACCAGGCCTCGGTGCGCGCCTTCGCCAGTTCGATCGACGACGACGTCGACATCCTGATCAACAACGCCGGCGCCCTGACCGAACGCCGCACCGAAACGGTCGACGGATTCGAGAAGACGCTGGCCACCAACCTGCTCGGCCCGTTCGCCCTGACCAACCTGCTCCTGCCCAGGGTGCGCTCGCAGATCATCAACGTCGGCTCCGACGCGCACCGGTCGGCGACGCTGCACCTGGACGACCTGCACCTGCGTCGGCACAAATGGACCCGGCTGGGCGCCTACGCGCAGTCCAAGCTCACGGTCATGCTCTGGGGCCTCGAGCTGGACCGCAGGCTGCGTGCGGCGGGGTCGCCGGTGGTCACCCAGCTCACCCATCCGGGCTGGGTGGCGTCGAACCTGTCGCAGCTCGGCGACTCGCCGCTGATGGCGGCCGCCCACAAGGTGGTCAAGGTGGTGGCCGACCGGCTGGCCAACGACATCGACGAGGGCGCGGCCCCCACGCTGTACTGCATCAGCGAACCGTTGCCACCCGGCAGCTACGTCGGGGTCACCGGGAGATTCGGGCTGCGCGGCGGCCCGGTGCTGATCGGCCGGTCGCCGGTGGCGTGCGATTACGACGCGGCCGCCCGCCTGGTGGCCTTCGCCGAGCAAGAGACCGGCACGAAGTTGGAGGTGTAGCCATGGGCGAACTCGACAACAAGGTCGCCGTCATCACCGGTGCGGCGCGCGGCCAGGGCCGCAGCCACGCGGTGGCCTTCGCCGAGCAGGGCGCCGACATCATCGCCGTGGACATCTGCACCGACATCGACGCGATTCCCTACCCGCTGGGCACCAAATCGGACCTCGACGAGACCGCCCGGCTGGTCGAGGCCGCGGGCCGCCGGGTGGCGCCGGTCGTCGCCGACGTCCGCGACCTGGCGCAATTGGAGGCCGCGGTGCAAAGCGCTATCGACGACGTCGGGGAGGTGGACATCGTCGTCGCCAACGCCGGGGTGGTCGCCATCGGTGACCGCGAAGCCCACTCGGAACCGGTGTTCAACACGATCGTCGACACCAACCTCAAGGGCGTGTGGCACACGTTGCTGGCGACCGTGCCCTCGATCATCCGCAAGGGCCAGGGCGGGTCGATCGTGCTGGTCAGCTCGTCGCAGGGGCTGACAGGCAAGGGCGGCGACGGCAGCGCCGCGATGTTCGCCTACGCCGCGTCCAAGCACGGGGTGGTGGGGTTGATGCGGTCGGCGGCCAACGCGTACGCGCCGCACAAGATTCGGGTCAACTCCGTGCATCCGGCCGGCGTCATGACGCCAATGATCCTCAACGACTTCGTCGTCAACCGGATGCTGGAAAACCCGAACCCGGCCGTCTCGCAGATGTTGCTGCCCGACGTGCCGCTGGTCGAGGCGCAGGACGTGACCGAAGCGGTGCTATGGCTGGTCGGTCCCCGGGCCCGCTATGTGACGGGCGTGTCGATCCCCGTCGACGCCGGGCACGTGGTGATGTAGCCGCGAACGGGCTAGCCCCGGACGACCTTGCCGGCCTTGATGCAAGACGTGCAGGCGTTGAGGCGCTGCTTGTTGCCGCCCGGGCGCGTGACAACGTGCACGGTCTGGACGTTGGGGTCCCACCGGCGGCTGGTGCGGCGGTGGGAGTGCGACACCGACTTGCCGAAGCCGGGGCCTTTCCCGCAGATGTCGCACACAGCGGCCATTGTTCAAGCTCCTCAAATCTCGGGGGTCCGGCTCGGCGGTCTGACACGGGGCCGGGAAAGCCCGGCTGACCCGGGCCCAACCAGGATACCGACTCCGGTGGCAACCACCAAAACGATCGCCACCACTGTCGCCCCGTCTGGCTAGGCTCAATGGGTCGGATCGACCCGCCTGCGGGGTGGTGGTCACGGGCGGCCGTCGCCCGAGTCGCCGGGCTACGCTGGCGCCCACCGGGGGGCGGGTTGTGGAGGAGGTGGCTGACACTGGGAACGTCGGAACGTCTGCTCGACGCGATCGCCCTACGGGATTGGGCGCACACCGCCGTCAGTGACCTCATCACCCACATCGACGAGATCAACCGGCTCAACGTCTTTCCGGTCGCCGACTCCGATACCGGCGCCAACATGCTGTTCACGATGCGTTCGGCGCTGGCCGAGGCGAACGCCGGCGTGAATTCCGAGGGCGGCTCGGCCTGCGTCGCCCGGGCCGCCGCCGCGATGTCGGCCGGCGCCCTGAACGGCGCGCGCGGAAATTCCGGGGTGATCCTGTCGCAGATTCTGCGCGGAATCGCCGACGTCACCGCCGTCGCGGCCGCCGATTCCGGCGGTGAGCTGCCGCACATCGATGCCGCCCTGCTGGGGGCGTCGTTGCGGCGCGGCGTGGACCTGGTCATCGCCTCGATGGGCGGGGAGGAGATCCCGGGGACCATCGTCTCCGTGCTGCGGTCCGCGGCCGACGCCGTCGGGGAGTGCGCCCAGGCCGGGGACGGCCTCACCCCGGCGATCATCGCCGCCGGCGACGCCGCGGTCGTCGCGCTGGAGAAGACGACCGAACAGCTCGACGTGCTCGCCGACGCCGGCGCCGTGGACGCCGGCGGCCGGGGCCTGCTCGTCCTGCTCGACGCCCTGCGCACCACCGTCACCGGTCAGGCGCCCGCCCGAACCGTGTACGAGCTGTCACCGCGGGCGCCGCAACCGGACGCCGCCGCCGAACGCCCCGCGCCGCAATTCGAGGTGATGTACCGCTTGGACGGCTGCGATGCGGCCGCCGCGGACGCGCTGCGGGACCGGCTCGGGGAGCTGGGCGATTCCGTGGGCATCGCGGCCGCGACGTCGTCGGCCGAGCGCACGTACTCGGTCCATGTGCACACCGACGACGCCGGCGCCGCGGTCGAGGCGGGGCTCGCGGCGGGGCGGCTGAGCCGCATCGTGATTTCGGCGCTGAGCTCGGGCGCCGCCGGACTGCCGGTCGGCGGCTGGACGCGGGAGCGGGCGGTGCTGGCCGTCGTCGACGGCGAGGGTGCCGCCGAGCTGTTCGGTGGGGAGGGCGCGTGCGTGCTGCGGCGCAATCCGGCCGCCGGCGACCAGGAGAACATCAGTGCGCACCAGCTGATGCGCGCGGTCATCGACACCGGCGCCGCGCAGGTGATGGTGCTGCCCAACGGATACGTGCCCGCCGAGGAGCTGGTGGCCGGATGCACCGCGGCGATCGGCTGGGGGATCGACGTCGTGCCGATCCCGACGGCGTCGATGGTGCAGGGGCTGGCAGCGCTGGCCGTGCACGAAACCGGCCGGCAGGCGGTGGACGACGGCTACACCATGGCCCGCGCCGCCGGTGCCGCCCGGCACGCGTCCGTGCGCATCGCGACCGAAAGCGCGTTGACCTGGGCCGGCCGCTGCCAGCCCGGCGACGGGCTGGGCATCGCGGGCGACGAGGTGCTGATCGTTGCGGCCGACGCGATCGGGGCGGCCATCGGCCTGCTGGATCTGTTGCTGGCGTCCGGCGGGGACCTGGTGACGGTGCTGGTCGGCGCCGCCATCGAATCGGAAGAGGACGTCGCGGCCGTGAGCGGCATCCTGCAAAAGCACATGCACGATCACCACCCGGGCACCGAGCTGGTCACCTACCGCACCGGCCACCGCGGTGACGCGCTGTTGATCGGGGTCGAGTAGCCGTGGCGTCGCTGACCGACCGGCTGGACTTCGTGGTGGGCGCCAAGGCCGCCGATCAGCTCGACGAGGAGTTGGGCATCCGCACCGTCGACGATCTGTTGCGCCACTACCCGCGCAGCTACACCGAGGGCGCGACCCGGTGGGACGCCGACGACCAGCGCCCAC
>NZ_LZJJ01000467.1:0-7071 GCF_001667625.1 Mycobacterium sp. E1715 | reverse complement strand
ATCATCTTGGGCAGGTTGTAGACGACGCTCTGGTAGCGGCCGAATTCCTGCAGCGCCTTACCGGTCACCGGCTCCAGCTCGATGTCGGTCGGCATGTTCTGGGGCTCACCCCAGGTCACCTCGGGACGCGTCATGCCGACGCCGACGCGGACCACACCGAAGTTGAGGTCCTTGCCGTCGGGCTTGCGCTCCCACATGCGTGAGCTGCCGACCGCGGCGGCCAGCGTGGTGGGCGCCGGGTGGTACCACCGGTAGTTGGCGTCCATGCTGTCGGCCGACTCGTGGGCGGTCTCGCGCAGCATGTCCAGCATCAGCATGAACTGGGCGCGCATCGCGTCCAGCTTGGGCCGGCTCATCTGCTGCTGACCGCCGAATCGGCCGCCGAACATCATCATCGCGACGCCACCGATCATGAAGATCGGGAAGATCGCGCCGGCGCCGCCGAACACGCGCGAGCCGCTGCCGAAGACCATTGCGACCATGCCGATCAGCAGGCCGATCACCAGGACGCCGACGATGATCAGCCACACGGGCTTGCCCTCGGGCGGCGGAATGCTCAGGGGCGTCGGAAGGACGATGTTCTCCGGCTTGATGACCGGAGGCTTCTCCGGTGTCGGCCGTGCAAACCCGCGTTTCACTTAGGTACCGCCAATTCTCCTGGGGACATATCCATCGGTAGGGTGTCGTGCTCCACGAGCGCGTCCGCGCGCGACAAGGTCGGGCCTTGCGGGAGCAGCCGCAGCGCCACCCACGGCGCCAGGCTCGGTTTGGTCTTGAGGCCCAACGCCTCACGCACGTCGCGGGTGTCGTCGACCCCGAACCGGGCGCCGGCGTCCGTCACCCACCACAGCGATTCCGTCGTCTTGGCGCCCGGGTCGTTGCCGGTGACGGCCACGAAGTTTCCGTAGTCGGGCCCGAAGAAGACCTGGTCGGCCACGCGGCCCGTCGTGTCGGCCTTGACCAGCGAGACCACCTTGTTCTCGTCCTTGGCCGCCACCGGGATGGTCGGGCCGGACACCACCTGGATGCGGGCCCGGTTTTCACCGGAGGTCTTCTGCCACCACCAGCAGGTCGACGGGTTCTCGCGGATGTCCGAGACGTTCAGCGGGGCGTCCGGGTAGGAGGACAGATCCAGCTTGTTGACCACGGGCATCTTCGCCAGGGCGGACGGTTCGACGGTCACCGGTTTGGTGTTGCCCGGCCCGGCGTTCTGCAGAATCTGGGCCACCAACGGCGGGAGGGTCTGCACGCCGTCGGCCAGCACCAGCGAATATTGTTGCGGCCCACTGATTTGCGGTGTGACGATCACCGTGCCGATCGGGCCGGGCGCGTTCGGGAAGGATGCGCCGGCGCCCGCGTTCGGGATCTGGGGCACGGTCAGTTCGGGTCCCACCGGCAACGCGTCGAACAGGGCGCGGCTCATGGGCTTGGCCTGGCCGACCTGCTCGGGCGTCAGGCCCAGCGGCAACAGCACCGACCGGTTGGTCGCATCGATCCGTGACCGGCGTCCCTCCCGGATCACCCACGCGTCCCCGCCGTAGTTCAGCACCACCGCGTCCGACCCGTTCAGCACGCGCCGGTGGTTGCTGAGGTCGGGGTTCCCGTCGATGACGGTCACCGTCACGCCGGACGGTGCGCTGACACCGGTCGAGGTGGCGACGGTGTCACACACCAGCCACGACGACGTGGCCGGGCTGGTGGTGTGGAAGTTCGACGGCGCGCCCGGGATGCCCACCATCGGGCCGCGCGGCAGGCTGGCGATCTGGTTGGACTTGACCAGGTGCGGGTTGTCCGGGCGGCCGGTGATCAGGCGCGCCGACGCCAGGTTCAGCGCCGGATACAACCGGTCACCCACGCGGACGTACAGGGCGCCGGAGTCACGGTCGGCGATGATCGGCGAATCCCCGACCTGGCCGGCCGGGCTGAGGAAGGAGTACAGCAAGGCGCCCAGGCAGATCACCAGCGCCGCCGACACCGACGCCACCACGGCCAGCGTCTGGCGCCGCCCCGGCTCGACCTCCATGCGGACGCGCCAGCGGGTGAGCGCCATTGCGGTGCGGCGAGCGAGGAACTGGTAGCCGGTCACCTGGGTCCGCGTCGACAGCCCGAGGCCATACCCCGACCCGCGCTGCCCGCGACTCTCTTCCGCCACTTAATTCACCATCCGGTCTGCTAGAACGCCTGGATATTGTCCTGTGAAAATTTCCGCTGCGCGAATTACATCGACAACCGTAAGGCACCGGTACGGGCCTCGCCACGCGGCGACGATGACGTTCGCTGCTGCATCTGCTTCATCTGCGGGCGTCCGGTCGTCGGCAGCTCGCCGGGCCGCCGGCGTGCGCCACGCGCCAGGCGCCGTTGAGCTGGCACTTTTTGTTCCCCGCCGATCCCGCCCGGACTCCTCATGTCTCTGAGGGCATCGTAATGGCGAATGGCGCGCCCGTCCTGTCGAGCGTGCGCCCTCGGCGCACGGCGCGACGCAGCACCGGCCGGCAAACCGGGCGGCGGCGGTCGCGGGCCGGGTCGCCGCCTCTCCCCGATTGGTCGGCGGGCGATTTCTGGCACCAAGATGAGCGGTATGAGTGAGCTCGCGCCGTCGCTGGTCGAACTTGCCAGGCGATACGGCATCGCGACCGAGTATCAGGACTGGACCGGGCGGCGGGTGCTCGTCGCCGAGGCCACGCTGGTGGCCGTGCTGGCCGCGCTCGGCGTGGCGGCCGGAACCGAGCAGGAGCGCAACGTGGCCCTGGCCGCGAAGCTGCGGTCGCATTGGGCGCGGCGGCTGCCTGCGACCATCGTCGGCCGGACCGGCGAGCAGGCCCGGTTCTGGGTGCACGTGACCCACGGCGACCCCGCCGAGGTGTGGTTAGAGCTCGAAGACGGCACCGTGCGCGGCGGGATCCAGCAGGTGGACAACTTCACCCCGCCGTTCGAACTGAACGGGCGCTGGGTGGGCGAGGCCAGCTTCGTACTGCCGCCCGACCTGCCGCTGGGCTACCACCGGGTGCACCTGCGGTCCGGCGACGGCGAGACCAGCACCGCGCTGATCATGACGCCGGACTGGCTCGGGCTGCCGGAGCGGCTCGGGGCCCGGCGCGGCTGGGGGCTGGCCGCCCAGCTCTACAGCGTGCGGTCGAGCCAGTCCTGGGGGGTCGGCGACCTGACGGACCTGACGGACCTGGCGGTGTGGTCGGCGACGCGGCACGGCGCCGACTACTTGTTGGTCAATCCGCTGCATGCCGCCGCTCCGACGACCCCCATGGAGCCCTCGCCCTACCTGCCTACCTCGCGGCGCTTCGTCAACCCCCTCTACCTTCACGTCGAGGCGATCCCCGAGTTCGCCGCGCTGCCCAAGCGAAGCCGGGTGCGGCGGCTGCGCTTCGACATGCAACAGCGCGCCGCCCGACTGGACTCGATCGACCGCGACAGCGCGTGGGCGGCCAAGCGCGCCGCGCTCGAGCTGCTGCATCGGGTGCCGCGGTCGGCGGGCCGCGAACTTTCCTACGAAGCCTTCCGCGCCCGTGAAGGCCGCGCGCTCGACGACTTCGCCACCTGGTGCGCCCTGGCCGAGAAATACGGCGCCGACTGGCATTCCTGGCCGCAGAAGCTGCGGCATCCCCAGGCGAGCGGTGTCGCAGGTTTTGTCGAAAAGCATTCGGACACGGTCGATTTCCACCGGTGGCTGCAATGGCAACTCGATGAGCAACTCGCCGCGGCGCAGTCGCGGGCGGTCCGGGCCGGAATGGCGCTGGGCGTGATGCACGACCTGGCGGTCGGCGTGCATCCCGACGGCGCCGACGCGTGGGCGCTGCAGGATGTGCTGGCGCTGGGCGTCACCGCCGGTGCCCCGCCCGACGAGTTCAACCAACTCGGCCAGGACTGGTCCCAGCCGCCGTGGCGGCCGGATCGGCTGGATGCGGAGGAATACCGCCCCTTTCGGGCGTTGATCCGCTCGGTGCTGCGGCATGCCGGTGGTGTGCGGATCGACCACATCATCGGGCTGTTCCGGCTCTGGTGGATCCCGGAGGGCGCACCGCCCACCGAGGGCACCTACGTTCGCTACGACCACGAGGCGATGATCGGCATCGTCGCGTTGGAAGCACACCGCGCCGGCGCGCTGGTCGTCGGCGAGGACCTCGGCACGGTCGAACCGTGGGTGCGCGACTACCTGCTGCTGCGCGGGTTGCTCGGCACATCGATCCTCTGGTTCGAGCTCGACCGCGACGGGGCCGGCGGCCCGCTGCCGGCCGAGCGCTGGCGCGAGTACTGCCTGTCGTCGGTGACCACCCACGATCTGCCGCCGACGGCCGGCTACCTGGCGGGCGACCACGTGCGGCTGCGCGAGTCGCTTGGACTGCTGACCCGCCCCGCTGAAGACGAGCTTGCCGCCGACAGGGCCGAGCTCGCGGCCTGGCTGGCCGAGTTGCGGCGGGTGGGGCTGCTCGGCGACGCCGACACCGACGAGGAAAGCATCATCTGTGCCTTGTACCGGTATCTGGGGCGGACCCCGTCGCGCCTGGTGGGCGTGGCCCTGACCGACGCGGTGGGTGACCGGCGGACCCAGAACCAGCCCGGGACCACCGACGAGTACCCCAACTGGCGGGTGCCGCTGACCGGCCCCGATGGCCGCCCGGTGCTCCTGGAGGACGTGTTCACCGATGTCCGGGCGGCCACCCTCGCCGAGGCCGTGCGCAGCGCAATCGCGCCCACGGACGTCGATAGCGCGCCTGTTAGCTTCTGAGGCCAATAAGGTTTCCGCCGTGTACGGCCGCGCGACCCGGCCTAGCGGCAGCTATTGAGGTGCGGTCGTTAACTGGGGCAGACCTGCTTGACCCAGCCGTCGACGGTCTTGTTGTTTTTCGTGTAATCCGGGTCATCGAAGTGCGCGCCACCCGTGGTGACGAAGTGTTCGATGGCGTCTTTGACGGAAGCCGGCGGGTTGTACCGCTCCAGGGTGTCAGCGGCCTTGCGCGCGGCGTCCTTGTCCGATGCGGCGAGCAGATCCACATTCGCCCCGGTGACGTCGACACATTGGCTGGAATCCAAGGTCGCGACTGCCGGCGCGTTTGCCGTGCTGGTATCGCTGGACGCCGCGGATGCCGACGTAGTAGCTGTGGTGGTCGAACTGCTGCTTGCAGCCGAACTCGATCCCGAACTCGCGGGTTTGCTGCTGGAGCAGCCGGTCATTAGTGCTGTGGCAACTACGAGGGCCATAAACAACCACCGACGGGTCATACAATCCTCCAACTCGATTTGTAATTTTCATTTGCCGGGATGTCGCCCGTATTTCAGGCCGGCAACCGGACGCCGTACGATAACCCGGTATTCGCGGGACCGTTGAGTTTTTCGCGTTCGAATTCATTTTGCTGAAACGTGTCCACGTACGAATTCGGCCCTCACCGCTTAGCCCGAAGCCCGACGGCGACGGCGACCGCTCCGGCGTTCCGCGGGCGTTCGCCGTCAACCCGGTTGAGATAGTTCGGGCCGCCCGGTTCGACGACACGACCCGATCCAGCGGCCTTCCAGAAGACTCTGCGCCAACTCACAGCGGGCGTCCATAAACCGCATCTTCGGTGTAAGCGCCTGATTCGTCGGGCAGTTGCGGTGTTGAGGGCCGGTGCGGCGGGCGGATTTCGCCCGAATCGGACCGTCGGCAGCGAAAGTACGTCGCCCCGGGCTCGGGACGCGGCGTTTCTTCCTGATCGTGTCCAATTTCTACAAGTCGACCCGTGTAAATTCGGCCTCGTGACGAACACCGAACAACGGAACTCAGACGTCAATCCGGCCGGCGGCGTGTCGACACTGAGAGTGGGCACGCCGCTGCAGTCTCCCCCGGACTACCGCAACGAGATTCACACCGCCGAGGACGTCATCGACGTGGAGACCTACGGTGGCGGCTTCGACCTCACCCGCCGGGCCACCGCCCCGAAGCTGCGCGTCGGCCGCGACCGGTGGTTCAATCTGCTCTGGCTGATACCCATCGGCTTTGCCCTGCTGATCGCCGGTGTGGCCGTGGGCAAGGGCCTGCACAACATGCCGGCGGTGCAGTCGTTCATCCAGCGTCATCCCGGCACGGACCGCTCCGGCGTCGCTCCCGGCCTGCCGGCCTGGATCGGCTGGACGCACTTCTTCAACCTGTTCATGATGATGTTCATCATCAGGACGGGAATCCAGATCCTCTGCGACCATCCCCGGCTCTATTTCAGCCGCAACGCCACCCCGGGTAAGGACGAGTGGCTGCGGGTCGGTCCGCCCGTGCCGGACGACGAGCTGTGGACGGCCAACGCCGACACCGTCGCCCTCCCACCGCAATTGGGCCTGCCCGGCTTCCGGCACTCGATCGGGCTGGCCCGGTGGTGGCACCTCGGCGTGGACGTGCTGTGGCTCGTCGACGGGGCGGTCTTCTATGTGCTCCTGTTCGCCACCGGGCAGTGGCGCCACATCGTGCCGACCAGCTGGGACGTCTTCCCCAACGCGGCGTCGGTGGCCATTCAATATCTGTCGCTGGACTGGCCGACCGACAACGGCTGGGTCGCCTACAACGGCCTGCAGTTGTTGTCCTACTTCACCACGGTTTTCATCGCCGCGCCCGCGGCTTTGATCACCGGCCTGGGAATGTCGCCCGCGTTGTCGCAGCGGGTGCACTGGCTCAGCAAGCGGCTGAGCATTCAGCACGCGCGATCGCTGCATTTCGTGGTGCTCGTCTATTTCCTGTTCTTCATCCTGGTGCACGTCACGATGGTGTTGACGACCAGTGCGCTGCGAAACCTCAACCACATGTTCGCCTCGCGCGACGACAACAGCTGGGTGGGTTTCTGGATCTTCGCCGCGGCCATGGTGGTGACGGCGATCGCCTGGGTTTGGGCCACTCCCTTCACCATTCGTCATCCGCGGGTGATTCAGCGGGTCGGGTACGCGCTGGTGGGCCCGTTCCAGCGAATGCTTGAACAGCTCGACCCCAAGCCCGGCGCCTTCACCGAAAAGGACATCTCGCCGCATCATTGGCGCAACGGGCGCCTGCCGGAGACCGTCGAGTACAAAGAGCTGGAGGCAAACGACTTCAAGGACTGG
>NZ_LZJJ01000466.1:0-701 GCF_001667625.1 Mycobacterium sp. E1715 | reverse complement strand
TGGTCGCGGTCGCCGCGCGGGGGGCCACGTTGACGTTGATCCGGGACGGCGAGCCGATCGAGGCGCTCGACGCGATGAGCTCGTGGTGGACCGCGATTCACGGGCACGGCCACCCGGTGCTGGACGCGGCGCTGACCACGCAGCTGGGAGTGATGAACCACGTCATGTTCGGCGGGCTCACGCACGAACCGGCCGCCCGGCTGGCGCAGCTGCTGGTGGACATCACCCCGGCCGGGCTGGACACCGTGTTCTTCAGCGATTCCGGATCGGTGTCCGTCGAGGTCGCGGTCAAGATGGCGCTTCAGTACTGGCGCAGCCGCGGCCGGCCCGGCAAGCACCGGCTGATGACCTGGCGGGGCGGCTACCACGGCGACACGTTCACGCCGATGAGCGTCTGCGATCCCGACGGCGGCATGCACACGCTGTGGACCGACATCCTGGCCCGCCAGGTGTTCGCCCCGCAGGTCCCGCGCGACTACGACCCCGGCTACACCGCGGCGTTCGAGCAGCAGCTCGCCGAGCACGCCGGCGAACTGGCGGCCGTCATCGTCGAACCGGTGGTGCAGGGCGCCGGCGGGATGCGCTTCCACGACCCCCGCTACCTGCGCGACCTGCGCGAGCTGTGCCGGCGTGCTCGGCGAGCTGCTGCTCGAACGCCGCGGTGTAGCCGGGGTCGTAGTCGCGCGGGACCTGCGGGGCGA
>NZ_LZJJ01000465.1:0-7151 GCF_001667625.1 Mycobacterium sp. E1715 | reverse complement strand
CGCCCCGCCGCTACCCGCCAACAAGGTGCACCGGGTGCTCGACGCCCAGCTGGGCACCAAGTGGCGCGAACGGTTCAGTTCGTTCGACGACAAACCCATCGCCTCGGCCAGCATCGGCCAGGTGCACAAGGCGGTCTGGGCCGACGGCCGCCCGGTGGCCGTCAAGATCCAATACCCCGGCGCCGACGAGGCGCTGCGCGCCGACCTCAAGACCATGCAGCGGATGGTCGGCGTGGTCAAACAGCTCGCCCCCGGCGCCGACGTCCAGGGCATCGTCGACGAGCTGGTCGAGCGCACCGAGATGGAGCTCGACTACCGGCTGGAGGCCGACAACCAGCGCGCCTTCGCCAAGGCCTACGAGGGCCACCCGCACTTCGCGATACCCCACGTCGTCGCCAGCGCGCCCAAGGTCGTGGTCCAGGAGTGGATCGACGGCCTGCCGCTGGCGGAGATCATCCGCGACGGCACCCGCGAGCAGCGCGACCTGATCGGCACCCGGCTGCTCGAGCTCACCTTCGACGCGCCGCGCCGGCTGGGGATGCTGCACGGCGACGCCCACCCGGGCAACTTCATGCTGCTGCCCGACGACCGCATGGGCGTCATCGACTTCGGCGCGGTCGCACCGCTGCCCGGCGGCTACCCCATCGAGCTCGGGATGACGATCCGCCTGGCCCGCGACAAGAACTACGATCTGCTGCTGCCGACGATGGAGAAGGTCGGGTTCATCCAGAAGGGCCAGCAGGTGTCGGTGCGCGACATCGACGAAATGCTGCGCCAGTATGTCGAACCCATCGAGGTCGACGAGTTCCACTACACGCGCAAATGGCTGCAGCGCATGACCGTCGGCCAGATCGACCGGTCGGTGTCCCAGATCAAGACGGCCCGGCAGATGGACCTGCCGCCCAAGCTGGCCATCCCGATGCGGGTCATCGCCTCGGTGGCGGCGATCCTGTGCCAGCTGGACGCGCGGGTGCCGATCAAGGCCCTCTCCGAGGAGCTGATTCCCGGCTTCGCCGAGCCCGACAGCGCGGCCATCTAGGCGGCGACCTCGTCCTTGCGGGGGCGTCCGCGCGGCCGTTTGAAGCTCAGGATGGCGCCGCGGTCGAGGATCTCGCCGCCCCACACCCCCCAGGGCTCGGCCCGCTCCAGCGCGGACGCCAGGCACTCGCGCCGGATCGGGCAGCCCGCGCAGAGCGCCTTGGCGCGCTCGAGGTCGGCCGGGGTCTCGGCGAACCAGAGGTCGGGATCGCCGGCGTGACACGGCAACGCCGGCGACGGCTGTCTGGGGACTGTCAGGGCCGACATGTCCTGCTCACCTGCTTCCTGGTCGGGGCTTGCGGATTTCGCTGATCCGGACCAGGGAGCGGGCTTGCGCCCGAAAAGACTATGGCCACGGATCCTTGACTTCGGGTCCGTGGCCATCCGGTGAGACCGGGGAGTTACGTAGCCATTCGGTGGACCTCGAGTCCTGCGGACGCGTTCGTCGCAGCGGCGGCGGCGCGATGCTTCAACGCGGCCGCCGGCACGGCGGCGGCATGCTTGAGCGTGGCCGCCGCGGCGGCCACGTCCACACCGAACGCGTCGTTGATCATCGTGGCCACCTCCCTTCGTCGTGCCAGAACGCAGCTTCGAGGGTAAACCGCCGCGGGCGCGCGGCACAAACGATTTTCTGACCTGCGCTTATCGGCGACAGCCTCACCGAGTGTGGGCCTTAGGACGGCAATTGCCTCGAATTCGTCCACAAGCCCCACGCTCGACGGTGTGGTTAGGCGCCGCGCACCAACTCCAGCACGTCGAGCCCGTACTGCTCCAGCTTGCGCGCGCCGATGCCGGGGATCGCGATCAGCGCGTCCTCGTCCCCGGGCCGCAGCTCGGCGATGGCGATCAGCGTGTTGTCGGTGAAAACCACATACGCGGGCACCTGCTGCTCCTTGGCGACGTCGAGCCGCCACGCCTTGAGCCGCAGCAGCAAGTCTTCGTCGACGTCCGCCGCGCACGTCTCGCACCGCCGCAGCATGACCGCCGCGGCGGTGGACAGGTCCTTGTTGCAGATCCGGCAGCGCGCCGCGGGTCCCCGGTTGCGCCGGGACTTGTTGGGGGCGGCGTCGGCGCGGGCCTGGGGCGCGATGCCGTTGAGGAACCGCGACGGCTTGCGGCCCTGCCGTCCGCCCGGGTTGCGGGCCAGCGCCCAGCTGAGCGTCAAATGGATTCGCGCCCTGGTGATTCCGACGTACAGCAGCCGGCGCTCCTCCTCGACCGCCTCGCTTTCGGGGCCGTGCGCCAACGCGTGCGAGATGGGCAGCGTGCCGTCGGCCAGCCCGACCAGGAACACCGCGTCCCACTCCAGCCCCTTGGCGGCGTGCAACGAGGCCAGCGTCACGCCCTGCACCACCGGCGGGTGGCGCGCGTCGGCGCGCAACCGAAGCTCGGCCAGCAGGCCGGCGAGGTCCAGCTGCGGGCGCTGGGCCACCTCGGCGTCGACCAGCTCGGCCAGCGCGGCCAGCGCGTCCCAGCGCTCCCGGGCCCGGGCGCCCACCGGCGGCTCGGCCGTCAGACCCAGCGGTTCCAGGACGGCTCTTACGACGCCGGGCAGCGGACCGTCGGCGCCGCGCTCGGCCGCCCGCTGCAGCGCCAGCAGCGCCTGTTTGATCTCCTGCCGGGTGAAAAAGCCCTCGCCGCCGCGAACCTGATAGGGAATGCCGGCCTCGGTCAGCGCCTCCTCGTAGGCCTCGGACTGCGCGTTGACCCGGTAGAGCACGGCGATCTCCGACGCCGGGGTGCCCGCTTCGATCAGCCGGGCGATCGACGCCGCGACAGCGGCGGCCTCGGCCGGTTCGTCGGGATGCTCGCGGAACGACGGCGCCGGGCCCGGCGGACGCTGACCGGACAGGTGCAGCTTGCTGCCGGCGACCCGCCCGCGGGCCGCGGCGATCACCTGGTTGGCCAACGACACCACCTGCGGGGTGGAGCGATAGTCGCGTTCCAGGCGGACCACGGTGGCGTCGGGATAGCGCCGCGAGAAGTCCAGCAGGAACCGCGGCGAGGCCCCGGTGAACGAGTAGATGGTCTGGTTGGCGTCACCGACGACGGTCAGGTCGTCCCGGTCGCCCAGCCACGCCGCCAGCACCCGCTGCTGCAGCGGTGTGACGTCCTGGTATTCGTCGACGACGAAACAGCGGTAGCGGCCCCGGAATTCGTCGGCCACGGCGGCGTCGTTCTCGATCGCCGCCGCGGTGTGCAGCAGCAGGTCGTCGAAGTCGAGCAGCGTCACCGATTCGTCGCGGACCTTCAGCGCCTCGTAGGCGGCGTACACGGTCGCGACCCGGGCGGCGTCGAGCGGGATGTCCCGCCCGGCCTCGGCCACGGCGGCCGGATACTCCTCGGGGGTGATCAGCGACGCCTTGGCCCACTCGATCTCGCCCGCCAGGTCGCGGACGTCGTCGGTACTGGCGTTGATCCTTGAGCGGCTGGCCGCCCGCGCCACCACGGCGAACTTGGTGTCCAGCAGCTGCCAGCCGGTGTCACCGACCACCCGCGGCCAGAAGTACCGCAGCTGCCGGTGCGCCGCGGCGTGAAAGGTCAGGGCCTGCACCCCGCCGACGCCGGTGTCGGCGCCCGCTGCGGCGTCCAGCGTGCGCAGCCGGGAACGCATCTCCCCCGCCGCCCGCTGGGTGAACGTGACCGCCAGCACCTGCCCGGCGGCCACATGGCCGCTCGCCACCAACTGCGCGATCCGGTGGGTGATGGTGCGGGTCTTGCCCGTTCCGGCCCCGGCAAGCACGCAGACCGGGCCGCGGGGAGCCAGGACGGCCTCGCGTTGCTCGTCGTCCAGCCCGGCGGTCAAGGCGTCGGCGACCATCGGCATGGCGTCCATCTTGGCAGCGATGGCCGACAAACCGCGGCCCCGGCCGGTGCGCGTCGGGATATGGGTGCGGTGTTCGGGCGCGGAACACACCGCCTGCGGGCTACGTTAACGAGCTATGACCACTGCCCCGATCACCGTCTACACGACCTCATGGTGTGGCTACTGCCATCGCCTCATGACTGTGTTGAAATCCAACGGAATTCCGTACCAGGCGGTCGACATCGAGCACGACCCCGCGGCGGCGGAATTCGTCGGGTCGGTCAACGGCGGCAATCGGACGGTCCCGACGGTGAAGTTCGCCGACGGATCCACCCTGACCAACCCGAGCGCGGCCGAGGTCAAGGCCAAGCTGGCCGAGGCCGGCGCCTAAAGAGGGCCGGGCGCGCCGACACGCCGCCGGTGTTCACCAACTGCTCTGCCTGCCGCCGAGCGCGGCCCTAACATTGGCGAGCATGGCGTCGAGTGATCGGTCGAGCCGCTTGCCTCGGCGCCTGTCGCTGGCCGGCATGGCTTCGGCCGTCATCGCCGTCGCCGTACTGACGGCATGCTCGCACTCCCGTACGGCGGCGAACCCGAGCCCGCACGTGTACGCCGACTCCTTGGTCATCAGCCTCGACGATGCGCGTCACATCGCCAATTTCGAAGGCCTGCAACCGTATCCGTATGCCGACCGCCACGATCCGCCACGGGAGACCATCGGCAACCCGCCGGCGCCGTGCCGGGCGGTGGGAACCACGGACCTCACCTTCGCCGGGGGCTGGAAGGAATACCGCTCTGTCGCCTACGCCGGCTCGACCGACGACCTGAGGCCGGGCGGCATCGCCCCGATCAACGAGGTCACCAACGCCGTCGTCGTCTACCCGGACGCCAACGTCGCCCGCGGGGCGCTCAACCAGCTGCACACGACGCTGGATCAGTGCGCCTCCCTGCACCACACCGCGTATGACTTCACGCTGAACAAGCCGGATTCCCTGACGTTGAAGCTGAACTCCGACGGCTGGATTCACCTCTACACGGTGAAGTCATCGGTGCTGGTCTCCGTCGGCGTGCTGGGAATCGAACCCACCGATCAGGTCGCCAGCGCCGTGCTGCAGACCGTGACGGACCGCATCAAGTAGCGGCGCCGGGTCAGTCGATCGCGGCCCAGGATTCGATGATCACGCGCGCGATCGAGATCGAGCCGGGCAGCAGCAGTTTCGAATCCGCCGAGCTGGACCAGTCACCGGCCGCGAGCGCCGCGCGCACCTCGTCGCGGGTGAACCACGCCGCCTCCGCGATCTCGCCGTCGTTGAACGAGAACTCCTCGCCGGGGTCCGCGACGGCGTGGAAGCCGACCATGAGCGAGCGCGGGAACGGCCACGGCTGGCTGCCCAGGTAGCGGACGTCGCGGACGGTGAGGCCGATCTCCTCGCGGATCTCGCGGGCGACGCAGACCTCGAACGATTCACCGGCCTCGACGAACCCGGCCAACAGCGAGAACATCCGCTCCGGCCACACCGCCTGGCGGGCCAGCACCGCACGGTCGCCGCCGTCGTGGACCAGGCAGATCACGGCCGGGTCGATGCGCGGAAACTCCTCGTGCCCGGTGACCGGGTTGACCCGTGCCCAGCCCGCCCGCGCCGGGCGGGTCGGCGAGCCGTCGACCGAGCTGAACCGCGCCGAGTCGTGCCAATTGAGCAGCGCGACGGCCGACGAGACCAGTTGGCTGCTGGTGTCGTCGAGGATCGACCCCAGGCCGCGCAGGTTCACCACCTCGGCGTGCACGTCTTCGTCCTCCGGCGCCTCCAGAGCGCCGCGGATCGCCCACACGTGGCGCCCGTTGTCGATGCGGCCCAGGAACACCGCGTCCGGTGGCGGCTTGTCGGCCAGCCTGGCCGCCGAGCCCAGCACCACCCGGCCGTCGGCGACCAGCACCTGACTGCGCGAATCCACCCGCAGCAGCGCCGCGTCCGCCCAGCCGGCGGCGGCCGCCTCGACGTCGGTGCGCAGTTGGTCGGCCCGGTCGGCGCCGACCCGCGACAGCAACGGCACGTTCCGTAGCCGAAAGTCCGCGATGCCCACTAGAGCCAGCCATCGTGGCGACCCGCCGCGACCGGCTCCGCCGCTCTTGCGATCGCCCAGCCATCGTGGCGACCCGCCGCGACCGGCTCCGCCGCTCTTGCGATCGCCACTAGTGCCCCGCGTGCCGGATGTAGAGCAGCCGGTCGTTGGCCTCGACAGCGTCCACCTCGGGCGCGCCGATGCGCAGCAGGTGGCCGTCACGCACCACGCCGAGCACGATGTCGCGCAGATGGCGCGGGGAGCCGCCGACCTCGGCCGGCTCCACCTCGCGCTCGGCGATCGCCAGCCCGAAGTCCGGTGTCAGCAGGTCTTCGATCATCTCCACGACGCTGGGCGTGGTGGTGGCCAGCCCCAGCAGGCGGCCGGCGGTCGCCGAGGAGACCACCACCGAGTCTGCGCCCGATTGCTGTAGCAGGTGCTGGTTTTCGGCCTCTCGGATGGACGCCACGATCTTGGCGTTGGGGGCGATCTCCCGGGCGGTCAGCGTGACCAGCACCGCGGTGTCGTCGCGGCTGGTGGCCACGATGATCGACGCCGCGTGTTGCGCCCCGGCCAGCCGAAGCACGTCGGCCTTGGTGGCGTCGCCGTGCACGGTGACCAGGCCCGCGGTCGCGGCGTGCTCGAGGGTGCTGCGATCGGTGTCGACGACGACGACCTCGCCCTGGGCGGCCTCGTCGCTGAGGATCGCCGCGACGGCCGTCTTGCCCTTGGTGCCGTAGCCGATCACGATCGTGTGGTTGCGCACTCTGCTCCTCCAACGCTGAATCTTCCACCCCTGCCGGGAGCGCTCGGAGAGCACCTCGAGGGTCGTGCCGACCAATACGGCCAGGAACGCGATCCGCAGCGCGGTGAAGATCAGGGTGTGAACCAAACGCGCGGTTTCGGTGTATGGCGTGATATCGCCGTAGCCGGTCGTCGACAGCGACACCGCGGAGAAGTACACGCAGTCCAGAAAGGTCAGCGGCTGGCCCCGCACATCGCGGTAGCCGTTGCGGTCCGCGTAGACGATGACGGCCGCCGCGAACAGCACCACCAGCGCGATGGCCACGCGGCGGGTGATCACCCGAATGGGGCTGGCGTGCTCCTCGGGGATGCGCACCACGCCGACCAACTGGTGGCCTCGCTGGGCGGTCAGCGTCTCTTCGAGACCGCTCAGTTGCCGCGACCTACCGTTGCGCACGGCGGTCCGTGATCGGCTCGACGCCAGCGCAGGAGACACGCACGC
>NZ_LZJJ01000464.1:0-7940 GCF_001667625.1 Mycobacterium sp. E1715 | reverse complement strand
TCTGCGCGCAGGACGAATGCGTCGAGGTGACTCCGGAGATCGTCCGGGTCCGCAAGGTCGAACTGGACGCCACGACCCGGGCCCGCAGCCGGGCGCGGGCCAAGGCCCGGGGTTAATCGCGCGTGCTTGGGCGGGCTGCCGGGCAGCTGGTCGTTACCCTGATCGGCATGCCGAGACGAGTCCGCCGTTTCTTCGTGACGGTCGGCGTGCTCCTCTCGCTGTCTGGATTGGCGCTGGCGGCGTGCACGGTCAACCCGCCGCCGGCGCCGCAGAGCACCGACACGCCGCACAACTCGCCACCGCCCCCGCCGCGGCCCACCCAGATCATCATGGCCATCGACTCGATCGGCGCCGGCTTCAACCCGCACCTGCTGTCCGACCTGTCGCCGGTGAACGCGGCGATCAGCGCGCTGGTGCTGCCGAGCGCGTTCCGGCCCGTGCCAGACCCCGCGACGCCCACCGGCTCGCGCTGGGAGATGGACCCGACGCTGCTGGAGTCCGCCGAAGTCACCAACCAGAACCCGTTCACGGTGACCTACAAGATCCGGCCGGAGGCGCAGTGGACCGACAACGCCCCGATCGCCGCCGATGACTTCTGGTACCTGTGGCGGCAGATGGTCAGCCAGCCCGGCGTCGTCGACCCCGCCGGCTACGACCTCATCACCGGCGTGCAGTCGCTGGAGGGCGGCAAGCAGGCGGTGGTCACCTTCGCCCAGCCGTATCCATCATGGAAAGAGCTGTTCAGCAACATCCTTCCGGCGCACATCGTCAAGGACGTGCCGGGCGGGTTCGCGGCCGGGCTGGCCCGGGCGCTCCCGGTGACCGGCGGCCAGTTCCGGGTGGAGAGCATCGATCCGCAGCGCGACGAGATCCTGGTGGCCCGCAACGACCGCTATTGGGGATCACCGGCCAAGCCCGCCGTCATCCTGTTCCGGCGCGCCGGGGCGCCGGCCGCGCTGGCCGATTCGGTGCGCAACGGCGACACCCAGGTGGCCCAGGTGCACGGCGGATCGGCGGCCTTCGCGCAGCTGTCCGCCATCCCCGACGTGCGCACCGCCCGGATCGTGACGCCGCGCGTCATGCAGCTGACGCTGCGCGCCACCGAGCCCAAGCTGTCCGACGCCCAGGTGCGCAAGGCGATCCTCGGGCTGCTCGACGTCGACCTGCTCGCGGCGGTGGGCGCGGGCAGCGACAACACCGTCACGCTGGACCAGGCCCAGATCCGCGCGCCCAGCGATCCCGGCTACGAGCCGACCGCGCCGCCCGCGATGACGACGCCGGCGGCGCTGGCGCTGCTGGAGGGGGCCGGCTACAAGGTCGAGGGCAACGCTTCGGCTTCAGCGGGTTCACCGGCCCCGACGCCGGCGAACACCGGGCCGCCCGAGGTCATCCGCGGCCGGATCAGCAAGGACGGCCAACAGCTGTCGCTGGTCATCGGCGTGGCGGCCAACGACCCGACCTCCGTCGCGGTGGCCAACACCGCCGCCGACCAGTTGCGCAACGTGGGCATCGCCGCCAGCGTGCTGGCGCTGGACCCGGTCACGCTGTATCGCGACGCGCTGAACAACAACCAGGTGGACGCGATCGTCGGCTGGCATCAGGCCGGCGGGAACCTGGCGACGCGGCTGGCCTCGCGGTACGGCTGTCCGGCGCTGGAGGCGACGCAGGTGCCGACATCCACGGGGCCGACCACGAATCCGCCCTCGTCGAGCGCGCCGCCGTCGACCGGGTCAAGCGCCTCCTCCACCACGCCGACCTCGTCCGCGCCCAGCCGGCCGCCGGACCCCAACGCCCTGGTGCAGGCGCCGTCGAACCTCACCGGAATCTGCGACCGCAGCGTCCAGTCGAACATCGACGCCGCGCTCAACGGCACCAAGAACATCAACGACGTGATCACCGCGGTCGAGCCGCGGTTGTGGAACATGTCCACGGTGTTGCCGATCCTGCAGGACACCACGATCGTCGCCGCCGGCCCGAGCGTGCAGAACGTCAGCCTGACGGGAGCGGTGCCGGTCGGCATCGTCGGCGACGCCGGCCAATGGATCAAGACCGGGCCCTGATCGGCCCGTTCAGTCCCGTCTGGTCCGCGGCGGGATCACGGTATCGACGATCAGCGCCAGCTCCCTGCGGTTGGGCGGCGATCCGGTCAGCAGGAAGTGCTGGTTGATCAGAGCCGGGCCGATGCGCGCGGTGAGCGGGGTGGTCATCTCCGGATCGAGGTCGCCCTCCGCGACGGCGGCCTGCAGGATCGATTCGATGATCTGCAGGCGGGGAGCCACCACCGCGTCGGCGAAGATGGCCCGCATCTCGGGCTCGTGCAGCAGCTGGTTGACGGTGGCCATGCCGGGGAACGCGGTCTTGCCGGCGCAGACGTCGCGGTGCGCGGTGAAGACCGTCAGCAGGTTGTCCCGGGCCGACCGGCCGGCCCGCGCCTCGGGCAACGGCGGCAACGTATGGACCAGGGCGGCGTGCACCAGCTCGCACTTGGTGGTCCAGCGCCGGTACAGGGCGGCCTTTCCGGTGTGGGCGCGCGCCGCGATGCCCTCCATCGTCAACCCCCCGTACCCGACTTCGGCCAGCTCGGCCAGAGTGGCCTCGTACAGCGCGCGTTCGAGGACCTCGCCCCGTCGGCGGCTCCTGCCGCCGGCCGGGGCGGTCTTGGTGAGCTGCGGCATCCCTCGATAGTAGCCGCACGCGTTCCTATCGGCTGCGACGAGACCGCTACCGCCGGCCGGGGACGGGTAGGGTGCGTCCATGCCTGAGACTCCACGGCTGCTGTTCGTCCACGCGCATCCCGATGACGAGAGCCTCAGCAACGGCGCCACCATCGCCCACTACACCGCCCGCGGGGCGGACGTGCGCGTCGTCACCTGCACGCTCGGCGAGGAGGGCGAGGTCATCGGCGAGCGGTGGGCCGAGTTGGCCGTCGACCGCGCGGATCAGTTGGGCGGCTTCCGGATCGGCGAGCTCACCGCCGCGCTACGTGAGCTGGGCGTCGGCGAACCGCACTACCTGGGCGGCGCCGGACGCTGGCGCGACTCGGGCATGCGGGGCACGCCCGGGCGGCGGCGCCAGCGGTTCATCGACGCCGACGAACGGGAGGCCGTCGGCGCGCTCGTTGCCATCATTCGCGAATACCGGCCGCACGTGGTGGTGACCTACGACCCGGGCGGCGGTTACGGCCACCCCGATCACGTCCACACTCACACCGTCACGACGCGCGCCGTCGCCGCCGCGGGCTCCGACGACTTCCCCGGCGAGCCGTGGACCGTGCCGAAGTTCTACTGGTCGGTGCTCGCCACCGACGCCTTCGTGGCGGGCATGCGCGCGCTCGAACCCGAGGATCTGCGACCCGGGTGGACCATCCCCCCGGAGGAGGAGTTCGGCTTCGGGTACGCGGACGCCGACATCGACGCCGTCGTCGAGCCCGCCGTTGCGGCGTGGGCGGCGAAGCGGGCCGCGCTGGCCGCGCATGCCACCCAGGTGATCGTCGGGCCGACGGGCCGGGCCTGCGCCCTGTCGAACAACATGGCGCTGCCGATCATGGCGGACGAACACTACGTGCTGGTCGCCGGCACGGCGGGGGAGCGCGACGAGCGCGGCTGGGAGACGGACCTGCTCGCCGGGCTTGATTTCGGCGCGGTCGTCACGCGGTAGGCTTGCCAATCAGGCAGCCACGGAAGGATTTCGCATGGACCCCGACCTGGACCCTAATCAGCAGCATTGGCAGGACCGGCTCGACAGCCTGCAGTGGGTTATCGGCTCGATACTCTCCAACATCGACAGCGTTCCGACCTGACCGAAACGAAGCCGCGCGCCATACCCGTCGAAGACGGCGGCGCGACAGACCCCGCGATCCGTTTCGTTGTCCTGACGCTGCTGGCCGTCGACGGGGTCCTCTCCGCACTGGCCGGGGCCCTGCTGCTGCCTTCCTACCTCGGATCGATCCCGTTCCCCATCAGCGGATTGATCTCTGGATTGGTCAACGCCGCCTTGGTCTGGGCCGCCGGCCGGTGGACCGCCTCGTCGCGGCTGGCCGCGCTGCCGCTGTGGACGTGGCTGCTCACCGTGGCCGTGATCAGCATGGGCGGCCCGGGCGACGACGTCATCCTGGGCGGCCGCGGCCTGCTGGCCTACGGGGCGTTGCTGCTGATCGCGCTGGGGGCGGCGCCGCCGTTCTGGGTGCTGTGGCGGCGCGGCCACCGGGCCTGACGTTCGTGCGGTCGCGGCAAGGGATGTCCCCGCTTGCCGGTGTGGGCCTGACGCTACTGTTGACTGTTGCGCAGACCGGGCCCGCACGGGCCTGAAAGAAAATTTCACATGTTGGGACACGCGGATGAAATTCGATCGTGGGGAAGTTACACGAAGGTGCCGCTGACTCCGGGCGAGGAGCCTACCGCTCTTCCTAATCCTGTGGTTCCGCCAAAGACGAGCGCATCCGCGCTGCGGCGGGTGCTGCGCCGCGCCCGAGACGGCGTCGCGCTCAACGTCGACGAGGCGGCCGTCGCGATGACCGCGCGGGGTGACGACCTCGCGGATCTGTGCGCCAGTGCGGCACGGGTACGCGATGCGGGTCTGGCGTCGGCCGGCCGGCGCGGCCCCGGCGGCGGACTGCCGATCACCTATTCGCGCAAGGTGTTCATCCCGGTCACCCACCTGTGCCGCGACACCTGCCACTACTGCACCTTCGTCACCGTCCCGGGCAAGCTGCGCGCGCAGGGCGCGGGCATGTATCTCGAGCCCGACGAGATCCTCGACATCGCCCGCCGCGGGGCCGAACTCGGTTGCAAGGAAGCGCTTTTCACCCTCGGTGACCGCCCCGAGGATCGGTGGCCGGAGGCAGCGCAGTGGCTCGGCGAACGCGGTTACGACTCCACGCTGTCCTATGTGCGGGCCATGGCGATCCGGGTGCTCGAGGAAACCGGGCTGCTGCCACACCTGAACCCCGGCGTGATGAGTTGGTCCGAGATGGCCCGGCTCAAGCCGGTGGCGCCGTCGATGGGCATGATGCTCGAGACCACATCGCGGCGCCTGTTCGAGACGAAAGGGCTTGCGCACTATGGCAGCCCGGACAAGGACCCCGCCGTCCGGCTGCGCACGCTGACCGACGCGGGCCGGTTGTCCATCCCGTTCACGACGGGCCTGCTGGTCGGCATCGGCGAGACCCTGACCGAACGGGCCGAGACCCTGCACGCGATCCGCAAGTCGCACAAGGAGTTCGGGCACGTTCAGGAAGTGATCGTGCAGAACTTCCGGGCCAAGGAGCACACCGCGATGGCCGGCGTCCCCGACGCGGGGATCGACGACTACCTGGCGACGGTAGCGGTCGCGCGGCTGGTGCTCGGTCCCGGCATGCGCATCCAGGCGCCGCCCAACCTGGTGTCCCCCGACGAGTGCCTGGCCCTGGTCGGCGCCGGGGTCGACGACTGGGGCGGCGTCTCGCCGCTCACGCCCGACCACGTCAACCCCGAGCGGCCGTGGCCCGCGCTGGACGACCTCGCCGACATCACCGCCCGTGCCGGATACGAACTGGTTCAGCGACTGACCGCCCAACCCAGGTACGTCCAGGCGGGGGCGGCGTGGATCGACCCCCGGGTGCGCGGGCACGTGCTGGCGCTGGCCGACCCGGCCACCGGACTGGCCCGCGACGTCAATCCCATGGGACTGCCCTGGCAGGAGCCCGACGACGTCGCGTCCGCGGGGCGGGTCGACCTCAACGCCGCAATCGACACCGAGGGCCGCGCCACCGAGGCTCGCAGCGATCTGGACAGCGCCTTCGGCGACTGGGAATCGATCCGCGCGCAGGTGCACGAACTGGCCGCCCGCGCCCCCGAGCGGATCGACACCGACGTGCTCGCCGCGCTGCGGGCGGCCGAGCGCGATCCGGCCGGCTGCAGCGACAGCGAGTACCTGGCGCTGGCGACCGCCGACGGGCCGGCGCTGGAAGCCGTTGCCGCCCTGGCGAATTCGCTACGCCGCGATACGGTCGGTGACGACGTGACGTTCGTGGTGAACCGCAACATCAACTTCACCAACATCTGCTACACCGGCTGCCGGTTCTGCGCCTTCGCGCAGCGCAAGGGCGACGCCGACGCGTATTCGCTGTCCACCGACGAGGTCGCCGACCGCGCGTGGGAGGCGCACGTCGAGGGCGCCACCGAGGTGTGCATGCAGGGCGGGATCGACCCGGAGCTGCCGGTCACCGGCTATGCCGACCTGGTCCGCGCCGTCAAGGCGCGGGTGCCGTCGATGCACGTGCATGCCTTCTCGCCAATGGAGATCGCCAACGGCGTCACCAAGAGCGGGCTCAGCGTGCGCGAGTGGCTGATCAGCCTGCGCGAGGCCGGGCTGGACACCATTCCGGGCACGGCCGCCGAGATCCTGGACGACGAGGTGCGCTGGGTGCTCACCAAGGGCAAGCTGCCGACCTCGGAGTGGATCGACATCGTGACCACCGCGCACGAGGTGGGCCTGCGGTCGTCGTCGACGATGATGTACGGGCACGTCGACAGCCCGCGGCACTGGGTCGCCCACCTCAACGTGCTGCGCGGGATCCAGGACCGCACCGGCGGGTTCACCGAGTTCGTGCCGCTGCCATTCGTGCACCAGAGCTCGCCGTTGTACCTGGCGGGCGCGGCCCGGCCCGGGCCCACCCACCGCGACAACCGCGCTGTGCACGCATTGGCGCGAATCATGTTGCACGGCCGCATCTCCCAGATTCAGACCAGCTGGGTGAAGCTGGGCGTCGAGCGCACCCAGGTGATGCTCAACGGTGGCGCCAACGATCTGGGCGGCACGCTGATGGAGGAGACCATCTCGCGAATGGCCGGTTCGGAACACGGGTCGGCGAAGACGGTCGAGGAGCTGACCGAGATCGCCGAGGGGATCGGGCGCCCGGCCCGTCAACGCACCACCACCTACGCCCCGCGGGCCGCTTAGCACCCAGACCGGGCGGGTACCCCGACGCCGTGAACCGACAGATCGACGACGACCGGTTCCCGGAGTGGCGCCCATTCGTGGACGCGGTGCAGCAGCGAAGGCCCGACGCCGGCACCTGGTGCGAGGCGTGGACGGTCCGCGACGTCGTCATCCATCAGGCCGGGAACGCCGAGGAGATCGCCCGGGTGCTGGCCGCTCACCTGGAGGGTGAACCGGTCGGCACGCGGGGCTTCGAGGAGCGTGAGGGACCGTTGCGCGCCTTGAACGACCCCGATTTGTGGGACGCGTTCCTCGATCGGATGGCCACCCTGAACCGGGTTGCGGCGGCCGCCGACGACGTGCCGCAGGACACCGACGTCGCGTGGACGGGCCGCACCATGAAGGTGCCCTGGTTCGCCGAGCACATGCGCGAAGAGCTGGTGCTGCACGGCTGGGACATCACCGGCGACGACGCGGCGGCGCGGGCGCGGCTGGCCGAGCCCTGGATGACCACCCACAGCGTCTTGGCGGTCGGAAGGCCGCTGCTGGCCAAGGGCGCCAAGCAGTTAGCGCCGGGCGAGCGTATCGAGGCGCGGCTGCGGGTCCCCGGCGCCGACGACGTCGTGGTCAGCGCAGAAGCCGACCGCACCTCCGTCGAGCTCACCGAACCCGAGGGTCCGGCGACGCTGGAAACCGATGCCGCGGCGCGGGTCCTGCTGCTCTGGGGGCGTAGGCCCGCGGACCCGTCCCGGATTTGCAGCCGCGTCGGGCCGCAGACGCTGGGCCGCGTGCGCGGCCTGCTCAGCGGTTACTGAACCCGCGGGCTCAGAAGTTGTTACAGGTGACGGCGACCTGGTTGATGTCGTCGTAGTACTTCATCGCCGACGGCATCGCCTGGATCTGCTGGGCCATCTGCTGGCGCTTCGGCGGCGGCGAGGCCAGGAAGCTGCGGATGTAGGACTGCGCCACGGGCGAGCTGTTCAGCTGCGCGGCGGCCGCCGGATCGGTGGCGTTGAGCGCCG
>NZ_LZJJ01000463.1:0-1156 GCF_001667625.1 Mycobacterium sp. E1715 | reverse complement strand
GCGTCCACGTAGGCCAGGTACGTGGCGTCCAGGTGCGCCGCCGTCATCAAATCGGCGAAAAGCTGCTGATGCAGCCGGGGGCCCTGCCCGGCGCCGTATTCGTCGAATTCGATTGCCACGAAAGCGGCTTTCGCGACGCCCATCAGACGTGGAATCGCCCACGCATGCGGGTCGCCCTCCTTGAGGTGATAGACCGACCGGTGCACGAAGTACTCGCGCATCTGCTGCCAGCTTCCGCTGTCGCGCAGGTAATACGAGGGGCCGGTGCCGTCGACCGGTTCCACCGAAATGGCGTCCATCTCGGCGGCCGCCGTTTGGTCCGACGCGATGGCTCCGACGTCGCGGCGCACACCGGCCAGGAAGACGCGCTCGAGTTCGCCGCGTAACGCCAGCAGCGCAGGATTCCACTCCCAGCCGGGGTCCACGCCCGCGAAGCCACGGTAGTGCAACTCATAGCACATGCACAGTGCCAGTTGCAGATCCAGGCCGTAAGGGTCCGAGTCGCGAACGGAGGCGCCGATGCGGCTCAGGTGGTCATGTGACGGCGGGCCAGTCAGGGCGCGACGCACGGCGGTCGACAGCGGCCCGTGTGCCGCCGGCAAGGCGGGTTCGGTTGAGACTGATGCGCGGGTCACGCCCACGACTACCCGCTATCCGGGGGCCACAAACGATGCGGCGTCACTCCCGCCCCCCCACGGCGGGCAGGCGAAACGTAATGTCGGCCGTGGTGCCGGTGGGTGTGCAGTCCAGTTCCATCGCGTTGCTGAGCGCCCTCATCAGCAACAGGCCCCTGCCACCGTTGCCCGGGTCCGCTGCCGGCGTCTTCCAGGAGCCGCGGTCGGTGATCCGCGCCCGGATCTCGCCGTCTGCGAGGCCGACGTCGAGGGACATCGCGCCCGACGGCTGCTCCGAATACGCGTGTTCGACGCAGTTCGTACACGCCTCGTTGACGACGAGCACGATGTCGGCGGCCAATTCCTCTGGCACGCCTGCGCTGTTCAGCCAGTCGGCCAATCGATGCCGGATGCCGACCAATCGCTCTGCGCTGGCCTCGGTTTCGATCCGCAGGGGAGATTGCTGGTGCCGGTAGATCACCATTGCCACATCGTCGTCATACCCAGCCGGAGGGGCCAACTCACGCAAAACCGCATCGGCG